>RFKI01000059.1 GCA_003694355.1 Bdellovibrio sp. | reverse complement strand
GGTAGGAAATATTACTCATGATAGCTTGACTCCATGATGGTAAAAAAAGAGGCCTTTTTAAAGGCCTCTTTTTTATTTGATTTAGAGAGTTTCTAAAAGCTTTTGAAAGCGTCCAGCGTGAGATTTTTCAGCTTTAGCAAGGGTTTCAAACCAATCTGCAATTTCATTGAATCCCTCTTCACGAGCCACTTTGGCCATTCCTGGATACATATCTGTATACTCATGAGTTTCTCCGGCAACAGCTGCCTCAAGGTTTTGCTTGGTGTCTCCAATGGGAAGTCCTGTGGCAGGGTCTCCCACTTGTTTAAGATAATCAAGGTGTCCATGAGCGTGCCCTGTTTCTCCTTCAGCTGTTTCGCGGAAATTGCTGGCGATTTCAGGATAGCCTTCTACGTCTGCCACTTTTGCAAAGTAAAGGTATCTTCTGTTAGCTTGAGATTCGCCAGCAAAAGCTGCTTTTAAATTTTCATAAGTTTTTGAACCTTTGAGTTCAGCCACTTTGTCCTCCTTTGTTTGTTAGTGTTCCTTTAAATAAAACTTCAACATCTTGAATTTCAAAGCTGTCATTTTTAAGAGAGATGTTCACCTTTTCCATGGGCACGTCATAAATTTCCTGGCTGTTTTCATCTAAAAAATGCGCATGAGGTTGCGTGTTGTTATCAAAGAAGACATGTCCTGAGTGGGGGAATCGATATTCTTTGAGAAGCCCCTTTTTAGAAAAGAGATTTAAGGTGTTGTAAATGGTTGCTAGACTAATGTGAGGAAAAAATTTTTTGAGATGTTCTTGAACCATTTCTGCGGTTGAATGGCGGCCCTTTTGAAGCACAAAATCGGCAATAGCAAGTCGCTGGGCTGTGGGCCGTATGGAATGCTCTAAAAGTTTTTCCTTTAAGGAAGGGCTTTTTAAAGAGAGATGTTTCATAAAAACCTCTAATTTTAGAATAGTTCTAAAAAGAGAATATCCCTAAAGACTGGGCTAAAGTCAAGATGTCTTAAAAGCAAATAGACGCATTGTGTTATTCTATAACTCAGAGCCTACAAGTGCTTCGAGCTCTTTCACTTCTTTGGGGGCTTTGGATGTGAGCACCTCACAACCAGAGGGAGTGACTAAGATATCATCTTCGATGCGTATGCCAATGCCCTTAAGTTCCTCTGGAACTTTTGCATTTTGAGGAATATAAATTCCGGGCTCTATGGTTAAAGTCATACCCGTTTCGAAAGTCCGAGGTTGATCATTGACTTCATAAGCGCCGGCATCATGTACATCCAGGCCAAGCCAGTGACCAATGCCATGAGGGTAAAACTTTTTATACTCTTTTTTTTCAATTAAATCTTTGCGTGAACCTTTGAGAACTTTCTCTTGAATGAGGATTTCTGTGATTTGTTCGATGGTTTCTTCTTGAAGTTCTTTAAAGGTCATGCCTGGTTTTACTTTGTGAATGATGCTTTTTTGCACTTGTAAAACAGCTTCATACAGGCGTTTTTGGCTCTCCGTAAAGTGACCACTTACAGGATAAGTTCGTGTGATGTCTGCTGTGTAATACTGGTATTCAGCACCGGCATCCACTAAAAGAAGGTCGCCTTCTTTGAGAGTCATATTGTTAATGGTGTAGTGGAGGGTGGTTGCATTATTTCCAGAGGCCACAATCGAGGTGTACCCTTCTCTGACAGCCCCTCTTTTCATGATTTCATAAATAAATTGGCCATGAAGTTCCATTTCATTGATGTGAGGGCGAGTTTTTTTCATCAGTTGAATGTGGGCCTCAGCTGAAATGTCACAGGCCTTTTTAAGTAAAGTGATTTCGTCATCTGTTTTTCGAATGCGCAGCTCTCCTAAAAGAGGGTAAGAGTCTTTAATGGGGAGGTTGCCACGTCCGCTTCGCCCTCTTAGCTTTTTTATACTTTCAAGGATGAGTTTAAAACGGTGGTCAAACTCTTCATTTTGGAAGAGGCTATAGTAGATAGTGTGGCAGTCCTTTAAAAGTTGAGGAGCCACTTTTTCTAGCTCAGAAAGTGGATAAGTGGCATCGACCTGAAAGACCTCCTTGGCTGCCTCCGGTCCCCAACGTGGTCCTTCCCAGGTTTCCATCAGTTCGTCTTTGGACCGAACAAATAAAACACTTTCTGGTTTTTTATTGGGGAGAAAGATAAAAACAGATTCAGGTTCTTCAAAGCCTGTGAGGTAGTAAAGGTTACTGTCTTGTCGGAATGGATAATTCACATCATTGTTTCGAATAACCTCTGGTGGAGAAGGGAGAATGAGAGCATCATGAGGAATCATGGAAGCCAGTTTTTTTCGTCTTTCTTTGAAAAATTCCATGTTTTGCTTAGGGGTGATCATGGACGCTCCTTTTTAAAACCCATATTTGGATAACCTTTTAACAAGTTGTTGGCCTGATTTTTCTCCTTCCAGAACAAGCCGCTTTCTGTTTTCAAAATCCATAATATTTATGTGGTTCGCCTGGATAGAAATAAACTCCACATTCATATGTGAGACAGTGTGTTGAATATAACTTTGAGTCTCCCTCCATAGCAAGGCCTTAACGGGATGATTTTGAGCCCATTGGTTTGAAAACAGGCGTCCAGGTCCAAGAACATCAATAAAGATAAATAAGGTGTTGTTTTGTTTAAAATGATCCAGAATTTCCTGAACCGAAAAAAGAGCGCTCATCCAGGGAGCCTGTCCTTTTAATAAGGGGGGGATAAACAAACAGCGGTTAAGGGCTTTATTAACAGGTCCTGTTTGCTGAATGCTGACACGACCACTCCAGATGGACTTGGCAGGACACAAGAAGGGGACTTTGAAGTCTTGCAGGCGGGCGGTTTGAAAATCAGAAGGGAAGGTGGAGAGGAGTTCTGATATTTGAAGTGGCTTGAGGGATGTTTTAAAAAGTCCTTTGTGAAAAAAATTCTCTTTTTGCAGCTTATATAAAAGCCATTCGGTTTCATGGATTTGTCCTTTATAAGCATAGAGGGCAGCCACTAGAGATCCCCAGCCTATGCCCACAACGTGAGTGATAGGAATGCGTGCTTTTTCAAGGGTGCGAATCACTCCCGTATGTGCCAGTGTCTTTGTACCTCCAGGCCCCAGAATTAGAACAATATGATCAGGAGTGGGAAGAGAAGGGGGTGAAGGGACGGAGGATTTGATGTTTTGTTGAAGCTCTTTAGAGCTTTGTGGAGGAGGTTCTATTAAAGAATGATCAATTTCTTTTCGGGTTTTTAAAGAAGAGCAGGCATTAAGAAGAAATAGAAGGGCGAGAAGTGTTTTCCTGCCTTTTGGCATATAAAAAGAACTCTTGATTTCCTTTTTTTCCACGCAAAGGGCTTTTAAAAAAGCCCAAGGGAGAAAGGCCCAGTTGGAGAATGAAATTTTTGAAGTCGTTTTGGAGAAAATGGTTAGAGAGTTTTTCATCTTTAACAATTCCCTTTTTGTTTAAAGCAATAGAGCCGAGCTCAAATTGAGGTTTAATAAGGGCAATGATTTTTCCTTTCGGTGTGAGAAAATCAAGGGCCTCTGGTAAGATATGTTTGATGGAAATAAAAGAAGTGTCAATCACTATAAGGTCAAAAGAGCCTTTTTGATCTTTCAATTCTGGGATAGTGGAGAGATAGCGTGCATTGACTCCCTCAAAGAGGGTCACTTTCTTATTTTCTTTTAAAGAAGGGTGGAGTTGGTTGTGTCCCACATCTATACCAACAACATGTTTGGCCCCCTGTTGTAAGAGACAGTCTGTAAAACCTCCTGTGGAAATACCAATGTCTAAAACTCGAGCTTCTTTGATTTGAAGGGGAGAGGAGGGATGGTTTTTCAAAAGAGGGATTAAATGCCAGAGCTTATAGCCTGCTCGAGACACCAAATGAGGGTGTTGCTCAATATGTACGGGAGTTTTCATGTCACTTATAAGGGTTGAGGGAGTTGAAAGAGTTTGAAATTTTTTAGTGACAGGGGAGAATACTTGAACGCGTCCTTCTTTTATAAGCCTTTGAGCTTGTGATCGGGAATCACAAAGGCCTTTTTTTACAAGAAAAACATCAAGTCTTAGAGGTTTTTTCATGAGGAAGAGATGGTTTTTTAGACAAAGAAGGGGGAATGCGATGAAGGTTAAATAAAATAATATCCTGGAGTTTTTTTCTATGAGGAGAGTCTGGGAGTGCTTTACATAACTGAAGAGCTTTTTGGGTGAGTTCCTCAAGCATGTTTTCCGTTGATGAAAGGCCAATGACGGGAACCCAGTTGCAAATTTCATGAGGGTTATTGTTGTAGTCTTGAAGATCGTCAGCGACTTGGAAAGCTAGTCCAAGGGTGTCTCCCAGGTTTCTAACAAGGTCTTGTGTTTTCTCAGGGGCTTGACAAATAATGGCCGCACCTTCAAGAGCCACAGAGATCAGTTTTCCTGTTTTTAGCTTTTGGATTTTAAGAAGCTCTTCTGCAGAAAGACGTTGAGCCTCTATATCAGCTGCTTGTCCAGCAATCATGCCATGGATGCCAGCGGCTTCATGAAGTTTTTGTATCAGTTGGATTTTAATGACCTCAGGCAGTGGAGAAAGAGCCATATGACCAAAGGCTTCTGTTAAAAGAGCATCTCCAGCCAAAAGAGCAATGGCTTCCCCATAGATCACATGGTTTGTGGGTTCGCCACGTCTTTCAGTATCATCATCCATGCAAGGTAAATCATCGTGGATAAGAGAGTAAGTATGGACCATTTCTACGGCTGCAGCAAAGGGAAGGGATTGGCTAGTAGAGCCACTAAGGATTTGCTCCATTAAGAGGGTTAGAGCCGGTCGAAACCTTTTGCCCTTGCCAAGAAGGCTATAGTTTACAGAAGCCAAAAGGCGTTGCTCAGAAGAGTTAAGATGGGCCTTTTCTTGAAAAATATCTTCCAGATATTTTTCAATGAGTTCCTGTTCGGCATGAATGATGTTTTCAAGACTTTGCATAATGGATTAGCTTTCTTGTGGAGAAAAGTCCTCAGTTTGAAGGGAGCCATCTTCTTCCACTTTGAGCAAAAGCTTGACCTTCTCTTCAGCTTTTTCCAGCTCTTGATGGCATTGCCTGGAGAGCTTCACGCCTTCTTCAAAAAGCTTTAAAGATTCCTCGAGGGGAAGATCTCCTTTTTCCATTTGTTCTACAATTTCTTCCAGTCTTTTGAGTCTCTTTTCAAAGTCCATGCTTTCCTCTTTTTTTGAGTTATTGTCTTATCAAATTTTTCTTAAAAGAGCTAATTTTTTATAATCTCCTGAACCAGGGCTTTAAAGGCTCCTTTGGCCAGATTCACTTGCACTTGATCACCCTTTTTGAGCTGTTCAGTGCTTTTAATCAATGTTTTTTCTTTTTTCACAATGGCATAACCTCTTTTCACCACATGAAGAGGACTGAGGCTTTCCAGCAATGCCATAAATGAACGCAAATGTTCTTTTTTGATAGATATTTGAGACTGCATAAAGTGAGTTTGTTGGGTCATAAGATGTTGAACTTGTTGTTGGCTTTGAGCTATCTTTTTTAGAGGAGAAGGCAGCTTTTCTCTTAAAAGTTGAGTTTGGTTTTTCTTATTTTCTATCAAGCGGAATATGGACTGTTCGAGTCGTAAGCTCAATTCATCACATCGAAGTTGCCCATCTTGAATGCGCTTTCGAGGATCCACAAGGCGCATTTGAAGATTGGAAAGGTTTTTTTTCAGGGATTCAAGGGAGTACTCCATGTTTTTGAGGAGTCGTTGTTGAAGGTGTTGAATTTTGTCTTGCAAATCTTGCTTGTTTTTGACCACAAGTTCAGCAGCAGCAGAAGGCGTGGGCGCTCTCAGGTCAGCCACAAAGTCGGCAATGGTATAATCGACCTCATGGCCTACTGCGGAAATAATAGGAATTTGTGAGTTGGCAATGGCGCGGGCGACAATTTCTTCATTAAAGGCCCAGAGGTCTTCAATAGACCCGCCGCCACGTCCTACAATGAGCACATCAAGAGTTTTAATCTTTTGAGCCAGCTCAATGGCTGAAGCAATGCTTTCTTTAGCTTCTTTACCTTGCACAAGAGCTGGTATCACAAGCACTTCCACCCCACTATGACGTCGTTTTAAAACATTTAAAATATCTCGAATGGCAGCCCCTGTGGGCGAGGTGACCACTCCAATAACTTGAGGAAAAGGAGGAAGTGGTTTTTTTCGATCAGGATCAAAGAGTCCTTCTGCCTGGAGCTTTTTTTTAAGCTGTTCAAAGGCCAGTTGAAGGGCGCCAGCGCCTTTAGGTTCCATGGTTTCCACAAGAATTTGATAAGACCCTCGTGGTTCATATACGGTAACTTTTCCGCGAACAATCACTTCCATGCCGCTTTCGGGTTTAAATTTCAAATGACGGTTGAAGCCCTTAAACATCACGGCATTGATTTGGGATTTGGCATCTTTCAGGCTGAAGTAATAATGACCAGAGCTGTGAGCCTTGAAGTTGGAGATTTCACCTTGTACCCACACTAAAGGAAATTGGTTTTCAATTAAGGCTCGAATTTGCCTATTTAAGTCAGAAACAGAAAGCAGTTGTTGGTCTTCTGAGGAATCAAGAAGAGAAAGTTGAATGTCTTCAGAGCTCATTGCAAGGACAATAGACGGAAGCTTTTAGAGGGTCAATAGAAGATTTTGAAGGCTCCAGAAGAACCCCACAAAAAGACAAATGCTGCCCATGAGGCGATGTGTTTTAAACTGAAACAACAAAGTCGGAGGCAATTTTTTTTCAGCAAGCTTCATTAAGGTTTCAGAGTGTAAAATGAGGGTCATCAGGCTTCCATAAATAAAAACAATAAAAGGGAAAATAAGATCTAATTCTTGATAGCTCATATTTGTTTTATCGTCTTTTTAGCCAAAGGTTTAACTCGACAAAGTGCTATTTTTCAGTTTGGGCACAAACTTTGCGTTATTGTGGCTTTTTGAAAAGCCTTGTTATATTAAGAGGAGAGCTTCTGTGGGCTCATGAATACGTAAACCCTACAGACACAAAGAAAGGGAACTGTCCCTGGTAACGGTGAGCAAGCTCAACTCGGATTGAGAAGCCTAAAGTTACTATCATGGTTACCCACCTTAACAAAACCGGGTTTGCAGGTTCACTGAGTTCCCACAGAAGATTTTTTATAATATATTCGCCGCATCAATCACTTAAACAATAGTTTAAACCTTTATCTTTCAGTATGTATAAAATGACTTTTATGGTCAGGTCCCATGCAATAGCACCTTTGGTGAACCCCGTCAGGTCCGGAAGGAAGCAGCGGTAGCCAAAGGTCTATGTGATATGGGGTGCCTGGCCACCTTTTTGTTTTCTTTTGGGGGATATGTTACAACCAGTCCAGTAAGAGGAGCGGCTTTTGTCTTATCAAGTCATTGCCCGAAGGTGGCGTCCAAAATCTTTTTCAGACCTTATTGGACAAGAACATATTTGTACAACCTTGAGAAATGCTTTAAAAGCACAACGTTTACCGCATGCTCTTCTATTTACGGGCCCTCGCGGGACAGGAAAAACCTCTTCGGCTCGTATTCTGGCCATGAGTTTGCGTTGTCAGAATGCCAAGGATTTTAACCCCTGTGGTCAGTGTGAAGAATGTATGGAAATTGCCAGTGGCCGTAGTGTGGATGTGATTGAAATTGATGGGGCCAGCAATAATGGGGTGGAGTCAGTTAGAGAGCTTAGAGAGTCTGTAAGCTATATGCCTGCCAGTGGCACTTACAAGATTTATATTATTGATGAAGTTCATATGTTAACCACAAGTGCCTTTAACGCTCTTTTGAAAACTTTGGAAGAACCTCCAGAGCATGTGCTTTTTATATTAGCCACCACAGAAGTGCATAAAATACCCAATACCATTTTATCACGTTGTCAGAGATTTGATTTTCGTCGCATCCCCACTAAAAAGATCACAAAGGGGCTTCAGGAAATCTGTCAGAAGGAGGGGGTGGAAGCAGAAGAAGAAGCTTTGTGGGCGATTGCCCGTCAAGGTGAAGGCTCCATGAGGGATAGTCAGAGCTTGTTAGATCAAGTGATTACCTATAGTGAGGGAAAGATTACTCTGGAGAGGGTGATTGAGTCTTTAGGGCTCACCAGCCGAGCTTTATTGCTGGAAGTTTTAGGAGCCCTTGTGGACAGAGATGTGCAGAAGATTGTTAGTTGTGTGGAAAAGATGGCTTTGTCGGGTGTGGACCCAAAGGTTTTTGCTCAGGATTTGCTGGAGGAGATCCGCCATCTTTTAATGGTGAAGTTAAACCCCCATCAAGCAGATCGACTTGTGGATTTGTCTTCAGGAGAAATTGAAGACTTAAAGCAAAAATCTGAGAAGCTGTCCATTGAGGATATACATTTTCTTTTTGATATGGCTTTAAAAGGTGTGAATGATTTGGTGAGAGCCCAGGATGCTCAAGTGGTTTTAGAGATGTTGTTATTGAGAATGGCGGTGGCTCCACGGATTGTGGATATTCAAACTGTTTTTCAGGGTGGAAAGGTCATTCGCTCAGGTCATCCAACAAACTCTCAGGCAGCTCAGACTCAGCCAGTAAAAAATCAAGCAGTTTCTGAGAAAAAATCTTCAAGTAAAACTTCTTCTGAAGAGTCCTTGAAAAAAACAACATCTTCCAGTCAGGGCCGCTTGTTTCATGATTCTTCTTCCGTAGCTCAGCAGTGGGACGCGCTGGTGCAAAAAATAAAAAGTGTCAATGGACTTATGGGCTCCAAGTTAGAGCATTCTTATTTGAAAGACTTGTCTGAGGAAGAAATGTGTATTGGGGTGGCTCCGAAGATGAAGTTTCTTTATGACCAGATTAAGGCAGATGGGTTTCAGAAGAAGCTGGGGAATTATATTAAAACATTTTGGGGCAGGTCTTATAGGATTCGTGTGGTTTTGGATGAGGATAAAAAACAACTCACACCTAAAGAAATAGAAGAACAAAAGGCCAGAGCAGAAAAAGAGAAGATGTATCAAGAAGTTGAAAATCATCCTCGGGTTCAGATGATTAAAAAAGTTTTTAATACAAAGATTCAATCTATAAAGGAGATCTCATGAAAGGTTTTAAAGGTGGAATGCATCAGATGATGCGTCAAGTGGCTCAAATGCAAAATAAAATGAAGAAAATCCAGGAAGAGTTGGCCAATCAGGAATTTGAAGGTGTAGCTGGAGGCGGCGGCGTTACTGTAAAAGTGAATGGGAATAATGAGTTAACTTCTGTGCTGATTCAAAAAGATGTTTTTGAAGCAGGTGACCCTGAGATCCTGCAAGATTTATTTTTAGTTGCAGCCAATGAAGCTTTAAAGGCGGCTAAAGAAGCCTCTGAAAGAGAAATGAGTAAGGTAACGGGTGGAATGAGCTTGCCTGGACTGTTTTAATCCTTCTACAATACAAATATGGGATTAAGTTCACTCGATCAGCTTATTCATGAATTAACTCGACTACCAGGTATTGGGCCTCGAACCGCTCAGAGACTGGCTTATTATATCTTACGGTCTAAAGATCATCTTGTGGATGACTTATGTGAGGCTCTTCAACAACTGAAAGAGCAAGTTAGAGAATGTCCTGAATGCTTTTCCTATACAGAGGGTGAAGGGCCTTGTATGTATTGCCGAGATCCTTTGCGTAGCAATTTTGAGCTTTGTGTTGTAGAAATGCCTTCTGATATTGAAAAAATAGAAAGTTCGGGGGTTTTTAAAGGACGTTACCATGTGTTGCATGGGGTCTTATCCCCCCTTGAAGGTGTTACTCCCAAAGACTTAAAAATTGATGAGTTGCTCAGCCGCTTGGATGGGATCAAGGAAGTGATTTTTGCTTTAGATGCTGACCTGGAAGGGGATACAACGGTGTTATACCTTTCAAAAATATTGGTGCAAAAAGGAATCAAAGTAACTCGAATCGCTCATGGGGTTCCTATTGGTGGACATATCGATTATATTGATAAAAGAACTCTGGGGCGAGCTATCGAAAACAGGGTGCAGGTTTAATATGTCTTTCATTAATTATAACTCGAAGGAAATACATTGTAAGATTGTTTATTATGGTCCGTCTTTAGGTGGCAAAACAACCAGCTTGCAGTGGATTTATCATAAATCCAATGATCAGGAAAAATCTGATTTAATGGAGTTGCCCACAGATGTGGAAAGAACTCTATTCTTTGATTTTTTACCTATGGATGTGGGTGAAATTCGAGGGTTTAAAACTCGGTTTCATCTTTATACAGTTCCAGGGCAAGTGGTTTATGATGCCAGTCGACGCCTTATTTTAAAAGGGCTTGATGGAGTGATTTTTGTGGCTGACTCTCAGGCCGAACGATTGGATGAAAATATTCAGTCTCTCCAAAACTTGGAAAAAAATCTGGAACTCCAGGGTTATGATATCAAAGAAATTCCACTTGTTTTTCAGTACAATAAAAGAGATTTGCCTAATGCTTTACCTGTGGCTGAACTGCGAAGTTCCTTAAATAAATACAATGCTCCAGAAGTAGAAAGCACAGCCAGAGAAGGAAAGGGCGTTTTTGAGCCTTTAAAAACATGCTCTAAATCGATTATTACAATTTTAAAGGGCGGCTCTCTATAGTAGCAAAAAAGTTTTTTATTTTTGCTTTTTCTTTTCTTTTTCTATTTTTTCCATGGCCTTATTGAGTTTTCTCATGACAGCATCAGCAATTTCTTGAGTTTTGGGATGAAGATGGGGTGGTCGTTTGTCTGGGTGAAAAAGCTGAACTGCTCTTCTGTAAGCACGTTTTACTTCATTGAACTTCGCTGTTGGGGAGAGTTTAAAAACCTGGTAAGGGTTGGTTTCAGGATCAGCCGATAGATCGTAGAGTGACTTGATCCTTTCTGTTTTTTGAAGCCATTGCTGAGTTTCAGGGGGTAGATCTGAAGAGGAATGAGGCCTAGAAGAAGCCGCCGGCTTGGAAATGGTCTCTTTTTCTGGAGTGGGGGCTTGGGTTTTCTTATAGTGCTCTCTAAAGAGTCTTTCACTATCTGGACTTATTCTTGCTGAAATTAACTCAGACTCTGAAAGCTTTTTTTTGGTTTTTCGTCCTTTACTGAAAAACTCTACCCATACGTCTCCATTATCAGTGACTTCCAGCACTCGTGCCAGAACCGGAGTATTTTGTAAATATCCGCTCGGGTATTTATGTTCAAAGGCGATGTATTGAGCTTGGCCAGAAAAGTTTTTCTTTTGGAGCGCTTCTCTGAAGGCTAAGTGTTCAGGTGTTGGGTCAAAAATGTATTTCACAAAACTATTAAAAGTCGCTCCTTGAAGGTCTTTTTCTTCAATGATCATTTGTTTTTTCTTGTTTTCTAAAAGGACTTCTATGGTGAGAGTACCATCCTTGTTTCTTTGAATGATTTTAGCCGGCGCTTTGACAGAGATATTCGGTTCTTTGAGTTTTAGAGGGAGTGAAATGTATTGGGCATCACCAGAAAAGTGGGCTCCTGATTGATAAAATTTAAGAACATTATTTGTTGAGCTTTGACGAGCAAGCTCTTGAAAAAACTTTTTAAAGATTTCATCATTACCGTTGCCACAGCGTTCAGCGGATAAACCATGAGTGGGAGTGAGTGAAAGCATAAGAGGAGGGGCTATCAAAAAGAAGAAAGAAGCTATTTTTGAATAAAAACTTTTCATATTTATTGTTTCGGCAAAAAGAAGGGCTTTCAAAAGAAAAAAACCCTTTGGGAAAGGGGCTTAGAACGCAAGTGACGGCAAGGCTGATATATTTAAGGCGCTTTTAAGTGTTTCTTCTGAGAGTGATCTGACTTTACAACAGTCCAGAAATTTTCCACTAACGACCACGGCAGGAAGCCTTTTGATGCCATATTCTTGGGCTTTGGTCTGGCATTCATTGGTTGAACATCCTTTATTCAAGTCATAGATAATAACATCACAACAAGAACCAAGAGCTTTACTCAAAAACCTTCAAAGGAGCTTCTGAGAAAAGTCATTAAAGATGCAGGTTATGAGCTAGTGAACATTGAAAAGTTTAATTAGTTTCATGAAATTTCTGGTGTTTTATGGAGTATTGTTTTTGAAATTGAGCCATAAGTAAAATAAGTTTTTGCATTTTTTTGGTGAGCTCTTGATTGGCAAAAGAGGCATGGGTATTTTTTTGAGAAGAAAGTTTCAAAATATCTTTGAGAACGGGATAGGCTTGGTTCAAGAATTGTAAATAAATATCTACCTTTAGAGCAACCAGTTGGGAAAGCCTTTCTCTGAGCTGATAGACTTCTCTTCTGAGTTGTTCTTCTTTATCCAGAAGTCGAACATTTCTTTGCCTTTCAGCCAGAAGGTCTGCATATGCTGTAAGGAATTGTTGGATGAGAGCCTTATCCTGAGAATCAGGGAAGTTCACTCTAAAATAAGAGTCATACTTGAATTTATTAGGGACAGATATAGAAAGTGTATAGACATATTTATTGACGCCATGTTTGATGTCTGTAAGCGAGGTTATGAACTCAAAGGGAACATGAACTTTTCTATTTAATAACCTTTGCAGCTTTTGAAATGCCAGAATACTTACTTCAATTTCTTCTATAATGGAAGCTGTTTCAAACAAGAGGCTGGGATAGATTTGAGAGAGTGTATCCTGTTTTTCAGAGCGAGTCAGGTAAGGCCTGTTAAATTCTCTGATAAGTTGAATGGTATTCTCTAAGGCTAGAGAAAATAAAAGAAGTCTTTGAGAGGTTCCGGAGACAAGGTCTCCTTCTTTTTTTGAATACAAAGGCTTAAGGTCATCTTGCCCATGGAGAATGTGTGATATTTGAAGGAAACTATCTTTGTCTTGAGAAAGTTCATCAGCCAGTCGTTGTGGAGAAAAAAGTTCTAGAACATTTCCTGAGGGAGGCTTTCTTTTGTGAGCCAGGAAAATAAAAAAATCATTTTTTAAATAAAGAGCTTTTTTTCGATCACCAAAAACCCACTTTTGGGAAGGGCCTAGAAATTCTGGGGTAGGAGGATAAATTGGTTTTGTCGTATTTCTAACTGGGTCGAAGAAGATGCGATAGCCTTTTTGAAGGCTTTTCCCCAGTTCTTCAAAGCTTTTGTTTTCAACTCTAGCCACAGAAGTGTCAAAAGGCATAACTTCTAGAACATGCCTTTTCAGCGAGGGAACAAAAACCAGTCGAGTTGGGATATGCCACATGGCCAGGATTTTTTGGGCTTCCTTAAGGGTTCCCCAGGGACTAAGGGTTTTAATAATCGGGGGAGCACTTTTGTGCCGTAAGAGAGGAGAGCTTAACTCTCTTAAAATGCTTAAATATCTTTCTATTTGGGGTTTTTCCCAAAGGAGGGAGGCACAGGAGTTTTTTTCTATCTGTTGGTGAGCTATTGCGGGAAGTGACAAAAAAAGGCTATAAATCAAAATAAATGACATTATTCTTTTCATTTTTTCCTCTAATATCCATGGGATAAGGGGTTTGGGGGATACTTCTGCAATCAGAATGCCATTACGCTTTACTCGTTGACCGCATAACATATGAAAAATAATGAAAAATAGAAAAAAATCAATTGATTTCCTGTTTTGTTTAGGCGTACAGGAAAAGGGATATGTTTTCTTCTTTCCGTTTGAATTCCCCTTTATGGTCTTGGGGTTTTAGGCCTTTTTTTCTGCTGGCGGGGCTGGTTAGCTTTTTATTTATCGGCATCTGGCTATTTTTGACTGTGGGGGATGTCCATTTAAGAACAGTTTCTTCTTTATTGTGGCATGCCCATGAAATGTTATTTGGATTTGCCTCAGCTGTTTTAGCGGGATTTCTTTTAACGGCCACTTCAAATTGGACAGGAAAGCCTCCTGTACAAGGGAGAGTTCTTGTGGGCTTGGTGATTCTTTGGACGGTGGGGCGTTTAGGGGTTCCCCTTTTGAGGTTTCCTTTTTTTGCTCTTGTGGACTTGAGTTTTTTTCCTGCTTTAATGTATGTTTTATGGCCTTATCTTGCCACAAAATCTCAAAAGAGGAATTGGATTTTCTTAGGAATTTTGAGTTTATTATTTTTAGCAAATATCATTTTTTATTTAAATAACTTGAACTTCCTAAAGGGACCTTTCTTTTTTGAAGGGATTAAGTTGGCCTTAAATGTCTTTATTGCTGTTATTTTATTGATAGCAGGGAGAGTTATTCCTTTTTTTAGTTCTCGTGTGTGGGGGAGTCCCAAAGTAGAACCTCTCCCTCTTTTGGAAAAATTACAATTTCTAGGGATGTCTCTTTTTATTGTGACAGACTTTTTTCTTGGTTACCAAAAATATCATCAGGTCGTCAGTGCCTTTTTATTTTGTTTGTTACTCTATAAGTGGTGGCGCTGGAAACCTTTAAAGTCTTTAAACACACCGATGTTATGGATTTTGTTTTTAGCGTATTTGTGGATCATCATAGGGTTTTTGCTGGTGGGCTTAAGGATTGTTTTCCCTCAAGTGAGCCTTTTTAATAGCACTCATGCCTTTACGGTGGGAGGGCTGGGTTTGGTTACTTATGGTATGATGACTCGGGTGGCTTTAGGACATACGGGAAGGCCTATTCGTGCTTCTCGGTGGATTGTAGGGGCCTATTATTTTTTGGCTTTGGCAGCCATTGTAAGAGTTTTTGTAGTTGGCTTTTTCCCTCATTTCTATGACCTATGGATTTTAGTTGCAGGGGTTCTTTGGATGCTTGCCTTTTTAGTTTTTCTTATTCAGTATGCTCCTGTTTTGGTACAGCCTCGTTACAGGTCTTAACGAAAAATCTATAAATTAAGGAATTTTATTCAAAACCAACCTGTTTGTGTGGGAGTGTTGCCAAGGACATGTTATAGGCTTTTTGTTGAAGAGAGGAAGTGGATATGGTGCCTCAGAGTTTTGATGATCGACGTTTTCAAATGGTGGAAAGTCAGATTATAAGACGAGGCATTAAAGATCCATTGGTTATTAAGGCCATGAGAAAGGTGCCTCGGCATTTATTTGTCCCTGAAGACTTAAGAGAATTGGCTTACGAAGACCGCCCTCTTCCTATCGGAGAAGGACAAACCATTTCTCAACCATATATAGTTGCTTTCATGACAGAGGCTGCCGAGCTAGGGCCATCGAGCAAGGTTTTGGAGGTGGGAACTGGATGCGGGTATCAAACGGCCGTTTTAGCAGAGATTTGTAAAGAAGTTTATACTATTGAGATTGTAGAAAGTCTGGCTGAGCGAGCTCGGAGCCTTTTAAAAAAACTGGGCTATCAGAATATTTACTCTAAGGTAGGGGATGGGGCTTTGGGATGGCCTGAACAAGCTCCCTTTGATGCCATTTTGGTGGCTGCAGCTCCCAAGCAAGTACCTCCTGCGCTTTTGGATCAGTTGGCCCTCAATGGACATCTTGTGATCCCTGTAGGAGAAGACGTGCAGTACTTAAAACGTTTAACTCGTCTTGAAAAAGATCAATTTAAAGAAGAAAATTTGTTGCCAGTTGCTTTTGTCCCAATGACAGGAGTGAGTGCAACTCTTACTTAAAAGGAGATATATTATGATGAGCTCAAACCCTATTGGAAAATTTAGCATGACAACTTTGGTTGTTGGAGTTCTTCTTGTTATCTTGGGTACAGTTGGCTTTTTTCTTCCATATCTGATGTCCTTAAGTACAGCTCTTTTTTTTGCATGGTTACTTATTGTTGGAGGAGTCATGTGGGGTATTCATGTGCTCAAGTACAATGTTCGAAGCTTTCTGGATTGGCTTAAACCAGTGCTTCTTGTTGTAATTGGAGGGATGATGCTTTATTCTCCTTTGTCCAGTGTAGCAGCCATTGGTTTGTTGTTGTCTGTTTATTTGCTCTTAGATGCTTTTGGAAGCTTTGCTTTAGCTAATGCTTTCTATCCAACAAAGGGTTGGGGTTGGATGATTTTTAATGGAATTGCATCGCTTATATTGGCTCTTCTTTTTTTAATTGGATGGCCAACCACTTCTCTTTGGCTTGTAGGACTTTATGTAAGTATTAGTCTTTTTTTCGATGGTGTATCTCTTATTGCTTTAGGATTGACCTTTCGTTCCTTAAGTAGATCGTCGTAAACAGACAGGGGAAGGTGTAACTCTCGGGCCTCCCAAAGCCCCTGAATGCTTCCTTATAAAAAGCCATTTAATTTAGCTTGAAGGATTGAAAAAAGAAGCTTGGGTGATTTTTAGTTTAGCAAAATCAAAGAGACAATTGGAGTTGTAGAGATTTGTTTGTATCACCAAAGTCCAGGCTTTCTTATCGTATGACCTCATAAATAAACGTCACTAAG
>RFKI01000058.1 GCA_003694355.1 Bdellovibrio sp. | reverse complement strand
TCATTGAGATTTTTAAAAGTAGGGGCTTTTCTTTAGGTTTTATTGACTTAATATCATTTTATAAACTATTGCTTTCCATATTCTTTAAGGAATTTCTATAGAGATTGAATCAAATATATAAGGGTTTGGATAAAAGAAATTATTTTGATAGTGTTGCTCAAAAGCTTTTTAAGCCAAGAAATGATATGAAAAACTTTAGGAGTCTTTATGAAAAGAAATATAGTAATGGCAATAGGTTTAGGTTTGCTTTGTCCTTTTTTTCTTTTTGCAAACATAAAGGGGAAGAACCTTTTAAAAAAGAAAAGCCAAGACTTTATTCCTTCTGAAAAAAGGCCGGATATTGATACAGAAATTACTAACAAAAGATTACGTGCTGACTCAGGCTCTAAATCCAAGTTAAGTATTAAAACTTTTTTTTCTTACACAGGGGGCTCCATAAAAAGTCCATTGGCCAACGAACGACCGTTATTAAAAAGTTCTTCAACCACTCGTTTGCGACCAGCTCTTTCAGGGAGTGTTGGATTGTCCTATCGCTTTGATATACATAATAGCCTTGCAGCTAGTTTTGGAATGAGCGTGGTGTCTCCTTTTCATGATAGTTTGGATACTTTAAGGCAAAGATTGGAGGTTGATAACCCTTCTTTAACATACTCTCGAGTTTATCGGTGGAGAAGGTGGCAAAATATTTCTAGTATAAGTGTCATTTGGCCAACAACAGACTACTCTAAATTGGCTAACCAACAATCAATTTTAAGCATGGGGCAAACGGCTCTAACCACTTTAGAATCTCTTCCTTTATCCATAGGAGCCGTGGTTTATGGATATTATATTTCCCATAGTGATGGCCCGTTGCCGTCAGATGTTCCTCAAAATCGGCGAGGAAGATTTGATTATAGTTTTTCTTTTTATCCTTTTTTAGAGTATGCCTTATCGGATAAGTATCATCTTTCAACAACTTTTGGGTGGTGGAGTTTTAATCATTATAGAAAATCAAATCCTTGGGTCTTGACTCAAAGCGAGAGTTACCAAACCTTGGAACTAGGGATTTCTATTGATAGAGATTTCTATCTTGTGCCAAATATACAATTTAATCCATCTGATATTCGCGATGATAAGACGAATGTAGGTTTGAATATTTACATGAACGTTTTTTAAGCCTGTAAAAGATAAGAGATTTTTAAAATATAGGGACTATTGAAAAAATATTTAAAGTCAAAAAGGCCCTCTAACATTTTTGTGAACTTTAGGTTATACAGAATTCATGTTCTGGAAGAAAAGCCCATGTAATGGATATTGTACTTTTGATGAGTCTCAACGTTATTGTTTGGGCTGTCTCAGAACTCCACAAGAAATAGCTAAGTGGAAAACAGATCTTTCAGAGGAGCAAAAAAAGTCAATTTGGTTGTCTCTCAGTCAGAGGCGGTTTTCCGTTAAGTTCCCTACTTATGTCAAAGATCAAATGGGGGAGTTTATTGAAATTGACAAACCAATAAATAAGATTGTTTCATTGGTGCCATCTTTAACCCAAACTCTTCATGACCTGAATAAAGAGGATTTACTGGTTGGGCATACAAAGTTTTGCCCTCGGAAAGAAAAATCTTCAGTGGCTTTAATTGGAGGAACAAAAAATCCTGACTTGGAAAAAATTGTGAGCCTTAAACCAGACCTCGTTTTAGCAGCCAAAGAAGAAAATCGAAAAGAAGATATAGAATATCTAAAGCAGTTTTTTCCTGTATTTGTAACAGATGTTCTTTCTTTAAGAGATTCTTTTAGATTGATGAATGTGTTAGGAGACCTTCTACAGTGCCAGAATGAAGCTTTTAACTTAAACTCTAAAACTTATAAAAAGCTTCATTTACTTGCTGGCGCAGGACAAGGCCAAACATGCTTGTATTTAATATGGAAAAATCCTTATATGGCTGCGGCAGGGGAAACTTATATTCACTCCTGGCTAGAGCATTTAGGTTTTGAAAATCTTTTAAAAGAAGAAAAACGTTATCCTGCTTTGTCTTTAAGCGATATTGTGGCTCTTAAGCCGCAAATTATTTTTCTTCCAGATGAGCCTTATAAATTTACAAAGGAAAATGCGAAAGAATTGAAAGAGGCTTTACCTCAAACAGAGCTGATGTTTATAGAAGGAAAAATGTTTTCTTGGTTTGGAAGTTATATGTTGAAAGCCGCTGAATGGCTCGATCTGAACTTTATAAAAAATAATGCCTAAAAATGGTGCCCATGGAGGGAGTCGAACCCCCACGCCTTGCGGCACTAGATCCTAAGTCTAGCGTGTCTGCCAATTCCACCACATGGGCACAGACATCATTCTTTTTTTTCAAAGTGCGCGTTTTCAAGCTTAACTTGCTTGGCAGACCCGCGCTTGTTTGAGCCTCGCTCCTCCCTTCGGTCGAGCTCTCAAACAGCCTACCAATTCCACCACATGGGCACAGACATTAATGAGTGCTTTTCAAATATATAAAAATCAATAACATCAATCAACTAAATTAAGCCTCTATAAGCTTCCTGTAATCAGGTGCTTTAAGGAGCTGAGCAAGCTCTTTTTCCGTATCCATTTCAATTTTTATGAGCCATCCTTCATTCATGGGATCATCATTAATCAGGCCAGGGTCAGATTGAACAGCATCATTGACCTCAACAACAGTGCCAGAGACAGGGGCAATAAGGTCGCTTGCTGCTTTAACACTTTCAACAACACCAAAAGGTTCATGTTGTGTGACCTTTTGGCCAGTTTCTGGAAGCTCTACATAAACAATTTCACCAAGGCTATCTTGGGCATAATTTGTAATGCCCACTGTAACTAAATTCTCATCCACTAAAGCCCACTCATGATCTTTGGTGTAATAATTTTCCTCAGGAACATGAAATTTGGCACTCATGTTAAATCTCCTTTTTAAAAGTGTATCGGTTTTTGAGCCCTCGGTTCTACAAAAGGAATGCTTACCACTTCAGCTTCTAAAAACCTTTGTCGAATTTTCACAAAAAACTTTTCCCCTTTTTTAGCAAAAGATGAGTCTACTAAACCCAGCCCTATGGGGCGCTCTAAAGAAGGGGAGAATGTTCCACTAGTTACCTTGCCAATTTCTTTTTTGTCAAAAGAAAACAAAGAATAGCCAGTTCGTGGGATTCCCCTTTCTAAAAGCAAAAATCCAACACGACTTCGGCAAGGAGGTCTGAGAGCTGTTTTCCCTATGAAATCTTTTTGATTCTCTTTTACCACCCAGTTAAGTCCAGCTTCATAAGGAGTTATATCATCTGTTAAATCCTGCCCATAAAGACTATACCCCATTTCAAGGCGTAAGGTGTCTCTGGCCCCTAAGCCAATGGGCCATAAGTCTTCAGACTCACTGAGAAGAGCCTCCCAGAGGCTTGGCGCATCATCCCATGGGAGAAAGATCTCATATCCCCATTCCCCTGTATAACCCGTGCGAGCGACAATCATTTGATGGCGATTCCACTGATCTTCGTAGAAGTGGAAAAACTGAAGTTTTTTTAGGAGCTCTGGATTCTGAACCACTTTGAGCAAAATTTGAGGAGCCATGGGACCTTGGAGAGCAATTTGTGCCCATTGGGGGCTTTGGTTTTCAATCAGGGCTCCTTGATTATGAGCTAAGAACCATTCAAGGTCTTTTTTTTGATTTGCGGCATTTACACAGACAAGATAATCCTCATTGGGAGAAAGGCAATAAATGACAATGTCATCAACAACTCCGCCTTTTTCATTTAACAAGAGAGAATACTGCGCTTTTCCTGCTGTGAGTGTTTGCACGTCATTTGTTGTGAGATACTGGAGTGTTTTTAAGGCATTTTTTCCTTTTATACGGATTTCACCCATATGAGAAACATCAAAAAGGCCTGCTTTGGAGCGAACATGAAGATGTTCTTCTCGAATTCCTTTAAACTGTACGGGAAGTTGCCAGCCGGCAAACTCAATCAGTTTTCCGCCAGCGTCTAAGTGAAGATTAAATAAAGGTGTTTTCATAAAGCATAAAATCATTCAAATTCTGAGGAGAATCAAATGTTTTTTAGTGTTTTTGAGAGTTTTTTATAGGGAGAACAATGGTAAAGGAAGTGCCCTTCCCTGGAGTGGAGTCTACAAGTATATCTCCATGATGTTTTTGAATGATGCCATACGAAATACTCATACCAAGGCCTGTTCCTTGCCCTGGTGTTTTGGTTGTAAAAAAGGGATCAAAAATTTTTTCCACAGTTTCCTTGTCCATACCTTTTCCTGTATCAGAAATGGTGATATAGACGAATTCCCCCTTTTTTTCGGTTTTAATGGTGATTTTCCCCTTTTTAGGAATGGCTTGGGCGGCATTGGAAAGAATATTCATAAAAACCTGGTTAATTTGATTGGGATAACAAGGTACTAAGGGAAGGTTTTTATCGTAGTCTTTGACGACTTGAATTCGTCCTTTTAATTCTCCTTGTAATAAACTTAAGGTGGTATCAATATTTTCATGAATGTTGATGTCTTTGATTTTTGCTTCTTCCAGGCGAGAAAAATTTCTTAACCCAAGGACAATATCTCTCGTTCTTTTGGCCCCCTCTTCACAGGAACGAATGAGTTTCGGAAGGTCTTGTACAATGTAATCAAATTCAATGTCTTTTTTGAACTTTGAAATTTTAGAAGGGTCTTTCTCTGCAACCTGAGAAAGTTCTATAAGCTTTTCGGAATACTCCCTTAAATGTTGCATGTTGCTGTAAATAAATCCGATAGGATTATTGAGCTCATGAGCCACACCAGCAACCAACTGACCAAGGCTGGCCATTTTAGCAGAGTGAACCAGTTTAGCTTGAGCTTCTTTTATTTCCGTATTGGCTTTTTCAAGTTCGCGAATTTTCTTTTTTAACTCCAGTTGTGTTTGTTGAACCCTATTTGCCAATTCTTTGAATGACTCAATAACAACGCCAATTTCGTTGTTAGGGCTTTCGGGAATGCTTTCTAGTTTTCCTGTTTCAGGGTCCATTCGCTCAATGGAATAGACTAAGTCATATAACGGTTTTAAGAGAAGTTTAGATATCACAATACTTAAAAGAATGAGTAAGATAACAATGGTGCCAACAACAGTATAAAAAGCTAATTTAATATTTTTTAGAATTGTAAAAGCTTCCTTTTTAGAAGCTGCTAATCCGAGAAGAAAATGGTTTTCTCCCCATTGAAGAGGGGCTAAAGAGATGCCGAAGGGCTGGTTTTTAAGGGTTAAATCAAACATGTTGTTTTGAACTTCTTTAAATTTTTGTTTAAAGAATTTAGGTTGGTAAAGTGCAAAGTCAGGATCAGAAGAGACAATGTTTTTTTCGTCATTTTCAAAAACAATAAAAATCTCAAGGTTCATTCGGTTTTTTAAGGCTTGTAAAAAATCTTTGTCCACTCGAATGCGTTGCTCTAGGAAACCAATAAGAACTCCGTTTTTAGAGATAATTTGGGCAATTACAAGAAGGTCAAGCGTTTTGGACCTGTTCACATCAAACCAAACGGATACCGGCTTTTCTGAAATTTTTTTCAGATAATCTTCAGCTAAAACCCACTCCCTGGATTCATATTTTCTGTTCCTTTTTACTTCTCCCTTACTTGTTTTATAGAGAGCCACCTCCAGTTTTCCTGTGCTGTCAAAAATAGAGAGTGTTTGAGCAATGCTGTTTTGTAACCAAGGTTTTGCTAGTTTCCTCACTTGAGAAAGATGATCTTGAGAAAGATGATATTTAAGGGCTTGATTATTGGCATAATGACGGGTTTGTTCATAGAGAGCTTTCTCAAAGTCAGCAAAAATCACTTCGATTTCACGACGATTGCTTTGGAGTCTCTGAAAGAGCTCACGGTTAATAGCTTTTTCGTACTTTACAAGAGAATAACCTGTTATAAATGCCAAGGGCGCTACAGAAAAGAAGATAAACCAGAGCATGAGAAGAGTGCGAAGAGATTTCGTAGGCTTTATTTTCTTATGATGGGTCATTTATTTTATTGTACTGGTTTTTGGGGGGCTGTCACTGGACTTTGGACGGCTTCTACCCAAAGGATAATACGTCGTTTTCCTTTAGGCATAACCCTCCAGTGATCGTGTTCAACAATTTTTACTTTTCCGAGAGACTTAAGGTATTCTAAAAGTATAGGATAGTTTTCTTCAGGAAGAGAAAAGTGGAAATAGCGACCATTGGGTTTTTCCCAACCTAGCTTAACTTCTCCTGCTTTTTGACCGCCAAGAGATTTGATTTTTTCCACAATCTGAGGGCTGACTTCAAAGGCATTGGGCAGTTTCATATAGAACCGATAAAGCTTTCCTTTAAGAATGGCTTTTTTCTTTATTTCAGTTTTTTTCTTGTGTTGGGAGACTGTTTTAACTGAGGTTTTAGGAGGTGTGGATGCTGGGAGTTGTGAAGTCGTTTGTTTTGGCTCTTGCTGTTTTTGAGATAGGGGCTTTGTTTTTTCTTTCTCTAAGAGGGTGGGAGAGGTTACTGGAAGAGCTTGGGTGACTTTGGGTTTTTGTGGTGACTTTTGAGAAAGAGCAGGAGGCTTTTTTTCTGTTTGGGGATGCCAGGAAATAAATCGTTCCCAAGGGAAAAAAATACCAATGGAAGCTGTTATGATGGACACGAAAACAGCCTGGATGAACCATCGAAAGTGTCTGGAGGGGAAGAGTTCTTCTGACTTTCGTTTAATGTTTTTCCAAAATGGTAGATGACTTTGAAGGACTTTTAGAAAGTGGGGGTCCACAGTTATTTTTTGCAAGTTTTGGCAATATTGGAGAGCTTTTTGAAATTGTTTTAACTCCTCCTGGGCTTTGGGGTTACTTCTACAATATTCTTCAAAAGCTTTTTTCCTATTTGGATCCAAATGACCTTGTGAATAAGCATAAAGCATTTGTTGAAATTGGAATTCAGTGATCTTTCGTTTAGGCTCAATGTGAAAATCAAAGCTCATGTTCTGTCCTTTTTTGTGAGGATAAGAGGGATGAGAGCTTTTGGAGCCCCTTGTTTAAACGATAATGAAGAGAGCCTAAAGAAATCTTTAAAGCCTGGGAGGTTTCTTGTGCTGAAAACTTGAGGATGTGTACAAAAATAACAGCCAAAAATTCTTCGGGAGTTGCTTCTTTTTTAAACTGCTTCCATGCAGAAAGGTCAATGGAGTCGGGAACTTGCCAAGCAGAGTGTTGATAAAAGCTTTTAGAGAAAAGTTTGATTTTACGGTTGAGAGTCTGAAAGTAAAATTGATGAAGGATAGCTATGAGCTCTTCTGTTGAAGGAGTTTGGATTTTCGCTTTTATTTTTTTGTATAAGGCGATGGAGGCGTTTTGTGCTATGGGCTCCTCTATAAATGCGAAGAAGCAGAACAAAGACATTTGTTGAGGCCAAGGAGAAGATGTTGGCATTTTGAATCTACTAGTCAACAGTTAGTTGTTTCAAAAGGTCAAGCTCATCTAAAACTTTACCTGATCCAAGAACTACGCAAGAAAGAGGATCTTCAGCTATGGAAACGGGCAGTCCAGTTCGTTCACGTAGAAGAACATCAAGGTTGGACAATAAGGCGCCTCCACCAGTAAGAACAATTCCATTATCGACGATATCTGAAGCCAGCTCTGGAGGAGTTTTTTCTAAAGCTGTTCGAACAGCATCGACCACTTCACTGAGGGGGTCCATTAAAGCATCATTAATTTGAGAGCTTGTGATTTCAATGGTTTTAGGGGCTCCAGCAACAAGATCTCGTCCTTTAATTTCTATTTTCTTTTCCTCGTCTCCAGGGTAAGCATTTCCTATACGGATTTTTATGTTTTCAGCCGTTCTTTCTCCAATTAACAAATTGAATTGTCGACGAATGTAATTCACAATGGCCTCGTCAAACTTGTCTCCGGCAACTTTAATAGACTTACAGTAGACAATGCCTCCAAGGGAAATAACAGCCACACCGGTGGTTCCCCCTCCCATGTCTACAATCATGTTCCCTGTTGGTTCTGTAATAGGTAACCCGGCACCAATGGCTGCTGCCATTGGCTCTTCAATGAGATAAACTTCTCGGGCGCCCGCAGAGTGAGCGGACTCCTTAACAGCTCTTTTTTCCACTTGGGTGATTCCATAAGGAACACAAATAATAATTCTTGGTCGAACAATACGTTTGCTTTGACCTGTGGACTTTGTAATAAAGTACTTGAGCATTTGGCTTGTGACTTCAAAGTCAGCAATCACGCCGTCTTTAATGGGTCTGATGGCGATGATACTTCCTGGAGTGCGTCCTAGCATGTCTTTTGCTTCTTTTCCTACTGCAAGAACTTTACTGGGGCCACCACTGATGTTTCTTTGAACGGCGACCACAGAGGGCTCATCGAGGATAATTCCTCGACCTTTGGCGTAAACTAAGGTATTGGCTGTGCCTAAATCAATGGCAATGTCGTTGGAAAAAAATTCGCTAATTTTTTCTAAAAAAGTCATTCTGGCTCTCATTTCCAAAAAGGTTGTTTCTATTATTAAAGAGCCTCATAAAAAAAGAGTCAATACAGTAAGTTAGCATATAGCGTTGACAGGAGGGAGCAATCATCAGAAAACAAAAGTAAAGAGGGAAGTGAAATGAGTTTGGAGTCTATTTTTGTTCTTCTAAAAAACTTTTTGGAAACGAAGCCTGCCTGCGTGCAAGCGATTTCATTGTTAAGCCCCGAGGCTGAAATTCGAATTGTTGTGGATGATAAGTTGGAATGTCGCTTGGTGAATAAAGAAGGGAGGCCTACTTTAACAAGAGAGCCTGCTCCTCTTGCTGATGTGGAGTTTAGGGTAGATTTAGAGGCTTTAAGGGTTTTGGAAGGTGCCGATGGAGAAAATATGGCGGCTTTAGGGATTGATATTGTGAAAGAAATAATTGCTGGCCATATAAAAGTATGCATATGTCGAGGTGTGGGGCGTATTTTTAAAGGGGGCTATTGGAAGATTATCCAGGCCGCAGGTCCTGATTTTACAATATTTTTAGCTCAATATGGGCTAAAAAGCTTTAAAAAATGGATTGATCTTTTTAAAGCTCTTAGACGCACTTAGCAATAAGAACCTTATCCTTGGTCTTTCCACCCCATTTCAAAATGCAAGTGGTGTTTTAGGCTTTCTTCTTCTTTTTGGCGTTGAGCTTCTGTCCAATTAAGATGGTTTTGAAAAACTTGAGCCAGGGGTTTTATCAGGGTAAAGCCATGTGATGGGTCTGCCAGGAACAAGGGGCTGCGTCTTAAGTAGAAATCTAAAAGGTGCCCACACATGGTATTTTTAATGGCGTGAGCAGCTTCTAAGGTCCAAAGCCATTCCGAAAGGGAGCTTTTGAAGGGCGTTTTTATCTGAAGAATTTCTTCGGCTTCTCCTCCATGTCGTTGAAAAAGGGTTTTGACAATGGGAAGAGGAGTTTGAAAGTCGTGGCTCCATGACTCTAAGGGGCAGAAAGAAAGAGAGCTTAGAGTGACTTTGGGATTTAGGGGAGATTTAGTGTCAGCAAAGTCGTACTGAATGCGTTTTTCTAGGGGAAAGAAGCGGAGGACGTGTTTGAGGGTGTCTTCGGCCATCACTCGATAGGTGGTGTATTTGCCACCCATAACAAAAGTGATGCCTCGAGGATCATTGAAAATAAGGTGTTCTCGGCTGGTTTTGCCTTCATCTGGTGAACCATCATGAACCAGAGGACGCACCCCAGCATAGCTTGCTATAATATCTTCTTTTTGAAGATTAAGATGAGGGAAATAATAGGCTGTCATGTTTAAAAGGTAATCCACGTCTTCTTGGGAAGTATGAACAAGTCGAGGGTCATCCTTGTAATCGGTGTCTGTGGTTCCAACAATCACCATATCTTCTCGAGGGATGGCAAAAACAATACGATCTTTACGGTCGTCAACCATAACAACAGCTTCTTTTAGAGGAATGCGGTTTTTACTGAAGGTAAGGTGGACTCCTTTTGTGGGGCGCATTTTCTTTTTCCATTGAGAGAGCAAAAGAGAGCCTACTTGATCTGTCCAAGGGCCGGCACAGCTAACAGTGTGATGGGTTTGAATGGAAAAAGTTTTCCCAGAAGATTGATCTCTGCAGGTAATGGCACAAACTTTGTTATTTTTCCATTCAGCTCCTATGGCCTTTACATAATTGACACAAATAGCCCCATGGTGATTAGCAGAACGAAGGGTTTCGCAAACAAGACGATCATCATCCATATAGGCATCTGAATAGACAAAAGAACCCGTTAAGTTTTGGCTAGCCAGAAAAGGGGCGCGCTTAAGAGTTTTTTCTCGAGAAAGAGACTCATGCATTTTAGGCGTTTCAAAGAGCGATAAGAGGTCATAAAGCCACATCCCTGTTCCCATTTTAAAGCGGCTTATTTTAAAGTCTTTGTAAGTTGGAAGCAAAAATCGAAGAGGATGTATTAAATGTGGAGCCATTTCAAACAAAGTGGTGCGTTCGGTGAGAGCTTCAAAGACCAAGTGAAACTCCAAATTCTCTAGGTAGCGAAGCCCTCCATGAATCAATTTGCTGGAACGAGAACTCGTTCCAGAAGCAAAGTCCTCTTCTTCAATAAGAGCTACTTTCATGCCACGAAGAGAGGCAGCGCGAGCCACTCCAGCTCCAGTAATTCCTCCTCCAATGATACAAAGGTCAAATTTTTGATTTTGAAGAGATGAAATATATTTATTTCGATCTAAAAAAGAAAAAGGTTTTAATGTCATTTTTTACGCCAGTTGAATTTTTTCTGAACTTATCTTATAGACAAGAAAGGCTAAAGGGAAAAGGTAAAAATTTTGAAAAACTCTTTGAAATCTATTCTGGAGCAAATAGAAGAAGTTATTAGTTCTATTCCCGAACAAGAGAGATTAGCCGCTTTTGATGCTGATGGCACTTTGTGGCCTATAGATGTGGGAGAAAGGTTCTTTCAGTATCAAATTCATCAAAAATTAGTAGATCTTCCAGAAAAGCCATTTGAACACTACGAAACACTTAAAAGGCAAAACCCTGAAGAAGCTTATTTATGGCTGGCCCAGGTTAATGAAGGTCAAAGGTTGGAGCAGGTGCGTGCCTGGGCGAAAGAAGCTCTTGGTAATTTGCAAGACCTTCCTATTTTTGATTTTCAAAGAGAAATAATAGGTTGCTTAAAGAAATATGGTGTTCAAGTTTTTGTGGTGACAGCTTCGGTGAAGTGGGCCGTTGAGCCAGCAGTAGCCCTGTTTGGTCTTTCTCCAGACCATGTTGTTGGCGTTGAAACAAAAGTTCAAAATGGTGTTGTGGGGAGGGAAGCAGCGGGACCTATCACCTATAAAAAAGGAAAGGTAAAGGGTCTGCTCCAAAAAACCAATGGAAAGCGTCCTTTTTTCTGTGCGGGGAATACCATGGGAGACATTGATCTCCTTCATGAGGCGACCCATATCAGACTGGCCATTGGGCTTGCTAGGGCTCAGCATAAGCTGTATCAAACAGAACAAGAGCTACAAAAGGTTGCTCGAGAGCAAGGATGGTGGTGCTGGCCGCCATTTAAGTAAATCTTTGAAATAACAGCTCAAAATTTTCTCTCAACTTTTGTCTAGTTTAGCCGATACGTGTTTTGAAGCCGAAAGATAACAACCATTATCAATGGAGAGAAACATGTCACTTGATGATCAAAGGTATTCACAGAGAAAAAGAATTGATGCTGTAAAGATTAGTGATTTAACGTCCCTGAATAGTTATATGGTGATTGCTGAAGCAGGGAATATTGTGGATGCCTCTATAACAGGGTTTTTAATTCGTTTAAGGCGTCAAGACCTTGTTCCCAAAGAGCTTAAGCAACATCTCTCTTTAGACTCTCTGGTGGGTCAACAAGTTGTTCTTTATTTGCCTCAAATGAATTTAGATTTAGATGGGATTATTACGAGAACACGTCATATTGGTGGGGGTGTTTTTGATATAGGGGTTGAGTTTAGTCAAGATGTTCCAGAATATTGGAGACAATGTCTCGTTGATTTATTTCCTGAGCCTGGAGAGTTTTCTGAAGAAGAGGCATCCGGGTAATTTGAGTCTTTATTGGATCAAATGAGAATATTTTTCTTTCTCTAGAAGAACCTTAAAGGGATTTCTGCTCCCTATTGTGGGTTACTTTAAATTTAACTTTATTAAAGTCGCTAACGTCTTATGACGTACTCAATGCAAATAGTAATTTTTATGAGTTGGCTTTTTTCTGTTTTTAATTTAAAAGGTTTTTATTCTAAGAGGTTTAATCGATGTTTCATTTTCTTAATCAGCTTTCTTGGTCAGTACTTATTGTAGCTTGCTTAACATTGGGCTTGGCACCCTTTGTTCCAAAGCCTCATCTTATAGAAAAGCTTCAGATGCTTTTTCATGGGGAGTTAAAGCGGCCTATCGACTGGTTTGATATGTTTATGCATGGGGTTCCGTGGGTGCTTCTTATTCTTAAGGCCGCCTTGTCATTAAAGAAGGCTTCGTAAATTATAAATCATGAAAAGAAGGCAGCCCTTCTTCGCTTAAAAGAACAAGGGAGTAATGGGGGGGGAGGAACCAAGAAATGGCCTCAAGAATTCCTTGATGTTCTTCTTGAGGTGGATTTCCGAGAGACTCCAAGGAAAAGCAAAGGTCATAATGTTTTTTATCCTTACTGAGGACAAGAATGCGGGGGGTTTTGATTTTTTGATCATGGAAAAATTGTCTTAAAATTTGTCGAACGTAAGGAGGAAGAAACTTTTCACTTGGAGGTCCCGCTAAAATTTTTTCATTTTTTTCCAATATAAGCTGAGGTGAAGGTGGCTGAACTTCTTTGATTATAAAGGAACCATTCTCCATGAAATTCCATATCATACCATAAGTAAAAATATACTCTGGTTGCTGTTTTTGTGGTTTGAAAATAGCAAGTCCAATGCCTTTTTGAGATAGCCATTGGAGGACTTTAAGAGAAGGTTCTTTGCTCTCAGGCGTGATAGTAGCGAAAAGGTAGGGCCAATAATCAGGACCGACTTGGGGTTCGGAAAAGAGTAAAGAAAGAGAGGACTTTGGGAAATGAGTCAGGAATTCCTCCTCCCAAGAGGGGTTTGGGGAGGTGTTTAATATTTCAATCAATTTGTTTTGCGAAAGGCTCACGAATTGCCATCTCCTGTTTTTTCTTTAATGCAAATAACCATGCTCCTATAGTTAGCAGGGCATAAATGGTGCCGACAAAGATTAACTGTTTGGGCTTGTTTTTTAACTCATAAAAAAGGATAAAGAAAGTTCCCATTGAAAGACTAAAAATAGCAAAACTTGTAATAAGAGGGTGAGATTGTGTTTGTTTTCTTACCTTGTGATTCGCAAAGGCCATTAGAAGTGAAACAAGAAGAAAAGTAATGCTTCCAAATTCCAGAATCAATTCAAGGCCTCCGGATAAAATAAGAGTGAAGGCTAAAGATGACATGGTTATAATGGCAACGGAAGGGATGGAGCCCTTATACCTTTTGGTTAAGATCTTTGGAAAAAAACCATCTTGAGCAATAACAGCCATTTGTCTGGAGGCTCCAAACACAGTTCCACTAATGGCACTACTTGTGGCTAAGAGAGCTCCTAGAATAACAAGAAAATACCCACTTTTTCCTAGGATATTGTGAGCTCCTGCAGCCAAAGCAAATTCTTTGCTTCGTATAATGTCCTCAAAAGGAATGGCTAAAATAGCGCCTAGAGCAATAATGACATAAATGGAAGTTGCTAAAAAAATAGCGCTATAAATAGCACGAGGAATATTTTTTTCAGGGTGGTTCATTTCATTAACGGCGTTGATTACTAACTGGAAGCCCTCATAGGCCACAAAAGTTAATGAGGACACAATGAGGATGGGTAGCAGTTGAAATCGGTTTTCCTCTTGAACTAAAAGGTCTGTAAGGCTCACCTTTGAATTTTGGGCTAGGGCTAAAGAAATGGCAACAAGGACGAAAAGTTTTGTATAAACCATAAGATCTTCAACTTTTCCCATGCCTTTAACACTCCAAATGTTGATAAGGGTAAAAATAAGAAGAATGCCGCCTGCAACAAGGCGTCGAACGTCTTCGTTGTGCGCATACTCTGTGCCACTAAGGGCATAAGAGGAAAAAGTGAAAGCATAGAGAGCTAAGGTGCTAATATAACCAAAAATAACCCACCATCCTATAAGTGCCGCTCGAAAAGGTTCTTGAGGGAAAACTTTTTTGTAGAAGGAATAAGTGGCCCCTTCATCTTTATAGTAAACCCCTAGTTTAATGTAGGAATAAGCGGCAAAAGCTGCAATCACTCCTCCAAGAGCTATTGCAAGAGGAGTTAGGGGTCCAATAAGGGCCACAGAAATGCCCAATACTGTAAAAATACCTCCTCCGATCATGCCTCCAAGAGCAATGGCAATCAGTTCGATCAGGCCAAGAGGTTTATTTCTTTTTCTGGTTAGTGAGGTATGAGTCATTGATCTCCTTTGCACTACAAGATACCAATCCTTATTCAGGGAGACAATATGGAAATAGAGGGACTTTGCTATTTTATGGGTTCTGAAAGGGTTACCAGATATTAAAAATAAACTTTTTGTTTTTATATTGTTTAAATTCAACAATAGCCATTGCTGGAGTTTTTTTCCATGGAATTTCAGCTTGTAAACACAAAATATCTTTCTTTTGACGAAGAGCCTTCTTAACTTTGTATCTTTGAGAATCATGGCAAGGTGTTATTTTAAATGATTCTACTTTGATGGGAGGCCAAGCCATAAAGGCATTTTTCTGAGATTGACTTAACTCGGGGAAAATAAAAGGCTCCATGCAATATTTTTTCAGGTTTATTTTTTTATGAGTGCATTTAAGGAACTTCCTTAAAATTTTTTCTTTTTCTGTCATTTTTGCCAAAGAACTGAAGCTAAACAGGATAAGAATTAAAAAGAGACTTTTTGTCATTTATCTGGCTCCTCTTGTTTTTATATTATGAGAGGGGTTCTCTTTATTTTTTATGCTATATTTTAAGCAAGACTCATCCACTAAAAGTTTGGCTCTTGAATAACTGTAGTTGGTCCCCATAGTTTTTTTTAAATGACTAACTCCACGAATGCATTCATTTGTAGAAACAGGACACTGTTGGCGTTTGTACATGGGAGATTGATGCATAAGTTCTGTCATAGACAAATAACGGATAATATCTCCGGAACGATTTTTTTGGGCAATACGAGAACAGTTAATGGCTTCATCCCACAGAGGAGTGACATAGTCACACCAATTGAACTTTCTTTTTGTTCTTTTTATTTTTCCGTTTTTACATTGGAAATAGGCTTTTGGATTTTCCCCAGTGGGATCATAGAAATTTTGCCAGAAAGTAAGTCCGTAATAATTGACAGCAGAGTCAGCATAGGAAACCACAGAAGTCCATTTGGCCCCATATTCTCCCATTTCTGTGCTGAGAGAATAACAAAGGGCTTTATCGAGGGGCGCTTTTCCGGGGCAAGTCACTTGAGGGCTAAAAAGCTTTACATAAAATCTTAAGGGAGCCCTTAACCATTCCCCATTGTACTCGGCATAGAGTTCATAGGAGTTGTTGAAAAAGTGTCCTAATTTATCTGTTCCAACCTGTTGTCCACATAAATTAATAGATGGAGTTATAAAAGCTGTGGCTAAGGGGACTCTTTTAAAATAGATGGTATTATAGCTTTGTTGTTTACACCAAAAACCTAATTTTTTTTTCTTACGGTCTTTTTCTATTAGTTCATCAGCATATGCTTCGACGCCTCCTTTTAAGCTAAGGAGTCCACCATAAATTTCATCACGAAAGGCTTCAATGATAGAATCAGTGCAAGACTTTCCTGAAAACTCTTCTTCAATGATTTTTAATTTAGATTGGACATATTGATTTCCGAGCTTTTTAAAATCGCTACGGGCTTTTTTTATTTTTGTCCTGCATCTAAAAGGTTCTGTTTCTTTGGAAAAAGAAATCAGAGGAACCAGTGACATTGTTATTAACATGATAAATGCACGCATACCTCTTTATCGGAAAAATGGAGGAGGATATAAGAGTAAGGACCCTCTTCTTTTTTCAAAGATTTAGAGAGGGCCTTTCTTTAGTCTAGGACTTTATAATTTGCAGGCTTTAGAGAGTTGGTGGGAGATAAAAGGATCTTTTTGAGAGCTTTCTTGTGTGGTTAAAATGACATCAATCTTTTGATCTCCTATTTGTTGTTTAACAGCCCCTTGAAATCTGAGCTTTTCCTCTAGGCCCATTTTCTCACTGATAATGATAAGATCAATATCACCCCCTTTTGCATGATCATCTGTTCTGGATCCAAACAGATACACTTCAGCATGGGGATCAATTTCTTTTAAACAAGTTTTTATGGCATTAATTTCTTTATGATTCAATCTCATGGTGTTTTTTACAATATTCAATGACTTTGTCTATAGCCCTTACAAGGGTGGGAGATTTTAAGATGCATAGTCTAAAGATTTCATTTAAATCTGTTATTTTGTATTCATGAGCAATGGAATTTCTTAGCTCCCTAATTTGAATAAATTCATCAGCACTTTCAATGAGTTCTCTCTTATGGGCTCTTTGAATGCGGTCAAGAATGCTTCCAGAATCTACTAGTTCGATGTCATCAATGGCTCGAAAGGCTTTTTGAATGAGAATATCGCTAACGCGAGAGAATCTTGATGTGAGGGCCTCTAACTTATCCAAGTCTTCTAAACTATAAGAAGATTTTTTTTCTAAGCCAGAACAAAGCTTTAAGGAATGATTTAGAGTTTTTTTACTTTCTTTGAGGGCTTCTAATATTTGCTTGAGGGTTTCTTTTTTTGGGGATTGTGAGTTCATTGGGCCTCAGGGAATCTGGCTCAGGTGGAGGGACTCGAACCCCCGACAGGGTGGTTAACAGCCACCTGCTCTACCGACTGAGCTACACCTGAACACGAGTTGACTAAGTCCTGAGGTTAAGAAAGCTCTTTATAAAAGTCAAGAAACTAGATGGACTAGTTGGTTTTGAGTATCTGTTCTAGTTCATTGATGGCTTTTTGAAGCTGGGCAGAACGGATAGGGCGGCCTTCAAAAAGAAAGAGGTTTTGCTGGGGAGTTTCCTGGATTTGGATATCTTTATCTCCTATAAATTGGATTTTGAACTGAGGGAAGTGAGAGGCGCTAAACTGTGGAGCATAGAGGGGATTTAGGAGTTGAACCGTAATTGTGCAGTATTTTCCAAGCCACTTCTCTAAGGTCAGGAAGTTTATTTCTTGCATATCAAGGTTAGTGCTTAGCCATCGATAACCCTTTTGAAAAAGTTTAAAATGGCCTGTGCGTTCCAGGGCGCGAACTCTTTTCCCCTGGCAAAGGTTAATGACAACTTTTTCCTGTGAGGGAGCTGTATTGATTTGACGGTCTTGAGGTTTAGGGGATTGGGAGGGCACAAGCATCCAGGAATATATTTGAGCAATGTAGGGGTTGAGTTTGCCTTGTTTAAAAGCTGAAATGCTCATGATAACGAGAAAAAATCCCAAAATCAGAAAATTGAGTTTTATAATCCAAGAATAACGCATAACATTACTTTTTTCTTTTTGAAAGAAGACCTCTGCCCTTTCTATTTTTGTATCGCTTTTTTGAAGTGCATGCAAGTGGAGTTATATGGAGACGGGAAAGACAGGGCTGACGCAACATGGATCACTTTTTGTTGATTTGTAAGTTGAACTTCACTGCGGATCATATGACATGTGAGAAGGTGCCATCGTTGGTGAAAATAGGCTAGGGTTAAAAAAAGAGAATCTTTTTCTCTTAAAAGATGAAGAATAGAAGACGGCAGAAAAAGAGCACCTAAAACTTGGCCATTTTGTTTTTCCAGAATGACAGATTTAGAGAGCACTTGTTTAACTTTGAGCACTCCTTGAAACACTTTTTCAAATTTTCTGGACGGATGGTTTTTTATTTTTTGAAAATCAGAAGCTTCGACATTCTGAAAAAGGTAAAGCAATTGGTCTTTTCGTTGAGTTTCTTTGTGTAAGTTTTCTACGAGCATAAGTCATCCTGTGTTAAAGAGTTTTCTTTATGAAGAGCAAAGAAGGGGCAGGCTTGCTTTTTTGAAATTTAAGGGTTTTAGAGGGGGCGTTTTACGGTTTTTGGAAAGTTTTTCGTGACGAAAGAGGAAGCTTTTATTATAGATGCTTTAGATTTCGTGGAGAGATGGCCGAGTGGTTGAAGGCGCACGCCTGGAACGCGTGTAGACGTCACAAGCGTCTCGAGAGTTCGAATCTCTCTCTCTCCGCCATTATTCCCATCCAGAAGTAAGGCTCTTCTCATTTAACTGTAGGTGATCACCAAAAAGCTAAAAAGCACAAGCACTTAGAGCCTTCAATCGATAATTTTTAAAGCTCTTATATCCGCAACCTCGCTTCTGTAGGCGTTTTGAGCAATCATTGATAGCTTTGACGGAGCATTTTTTATAGTTTAAG
>RFKI01000057.1 GCA_003694355.1 Bdellovibrio sp. | reverse complement strand
GGGGGAGGGATCCTGGAAGGAACAGGTTCTCCTTTTTCAAAAACTTCTACGTGATAAACATAAAAAGGGGCTTTATGTTTTTTTCTGGCATCAATGGATTTTCTCAGGATGCGGTAGCTTTCAAAGTGAGGACTCAAAAGGCGAAGTTTTTCTTCTAGATGTTCATCGAGCTGAACAGAAATGTTTTTGAACACTTTACTCATAGAAAGTGTTATACACTTGTTCTTCGGTTTGAGGGAGGGTAAACTTTCTCTATGAGTTTATTGCAAAAGTATGCGGAAGTGAGCTGGCTGGATGGCCAAAATATTCGCCCTTACCTTTTTGTAAGAAAAGACAATCGCACACAAAATCCTGGCAGTGTTCATGCTTTGGATTGGTTTCCTTTTAAACCTGTTTATATGGATCCACTTAAAATGTCTCATGTGGGATTTGCAAACCAAATCCTTAAAATGGAACATAAAGCCTTTGGAAGTACGGGGATGGCCATGCCTCGCTGGGTATTTTATGATTGTGCCATTATGCCAGGTTTTGTGGCAGGATTTGCTCATCGGACTCAGACGCTTCCAGAGGCCTTCAGGAAGGTGATCGAGGTGGATGAACAGTTGGAATGGACGCCCATTTCCCTGTTTATTATTATCCCAGCTCGACGTGAAGGCGAATGGGTGGCTCATAATTTATCGTCTATCAATGCATTGATAGAGAGACAAGACCGTCTTTATGGGTTGGGGTTTCTCACTAAGGCCTTTGGTTTGTGGTTTGCTAATATAGAAACTCTTTGCGGGATGACTCAGTGGAACAGTCCAGCACTTCGACTTCATACTTACTATGGCCCTTTTGAGATTTTAACAGCCTATACTCCTGTGCATTCTTACCCTCAAACCTTAACTTATCGTTCACAAGTGACCCCATCACATTGGCATCTGTTTTTTAAGCATACTGAGCCAGCAGACTTTTCTGTTCACTTTGAAGAAACAGGTTTTATTTTGGACCCTCAGAAGGAGTCTTCGCTCAAACAGTTACAGCTAAAGATAGAAAACCAAGAAGGGCCTTTTTACTTGAATCCCAAGGAAGTCAAAAGCCGACCTTTAGATGCGCCCTTAAAAATTTATAGAAAGAAGGCTTAAGTCCTTGGCTTGCTCCCCTTTGGAACTTGGGGTATGCTAAAGTTTTTCCATAGAAGAAAGGATAGAGAATGAGTGAAGAGAATGAGAAAAAGCAGGATCTCTCTCAGGAAGAAGGGCTTCCACCCGTTGCCAGTAATGTGCTTTGGATTTGTCGAACTAAAAAATGTGAAGGTAAGGAACGGTACCATAAGGTCATAGCTCACTTAGATGCTGAAAAGGCTAAGATTGAGTGTGAAGTTTGTGGAAGCAAGAAAACTTATAAGAAGAAAAAGAAGAAAACAACAGGGCGTTCGAGAGCTCGCAAGAAAGTGAAAACGGCTGAAGAAATCTGGCGCGAACTTAAAGAACAGATGACCGAACAAACGCCCCAGCCTTATAGCATGAATGCCCGTTTTGAAACTCAAATGGCCATTCAGCACCCTAAGTTTGGGTTGGGTTTTGTGACAGGGGCCAATGGCTTAAAGATTCAGGTCGTCTTTGAAGACGGCGAAAAATTTCTGGTTCACAACCGTAAATGATCATTTTACTGGGTTGTATTGTTGGACTCTCCTCAAGTCTTTTAGGGATTGGAGGGGGGATTTTGGTGGTTCCTCTTTTAGGTTTCTTTGCTGCTTCTCAATATGGCATATTATCTCAACATACTATAGTGGCCACTTCATTAGCCAATGCCTGGGTGGTGACTGTTGTAAACACTTATTTTTTTTCAAGACGGCGTCAAGTAAGGTGGGGGTGTGCTTTATTTATGGGGTCCTTAACTGCACTTGGTGCCCTTATTGCTGGGGTGACAGCTCAATTTGTTGATGGCATATGGCTTAAAGTGGTTTTCACCCTTGTTCTTGTGGCCTTCACTTTAAAAATGATTTTGGGGACTCTTTACTCTTCTTCTTTTTTGAAAGAAAAGGTGGAGAATAATGAACGAGAGGTTGAATTTGGTAAAGATAAAAAAAGAAAAGCGGGGTTTCTTGCTTTCTTTGCAGGGTTTCTTTCTGGGATGAGTGGTGGAGGCTCAGGGATGATTTTAAGTCCCTCCCTCATTCGTTTTCGTCTGGTACGTCCTCTTGAAGTGGTTCCTACTTCAAATGCCATTGTGATGTTTACAACTTTTTTTGCTCTCATTGGATATTTGTGGAGAGGAGGACTTTGCTTAACCTGTGAGCCAGCTTATTGGGGAAAGGTTTATTTGGGAATTGTGGCCCAGATGGCCCCTGCAGCTATTTTTTCAGCCTTTTGGGGACGTCGATACCAAGAGAAATTTCCAGAGGTTGTACGTTTTTGGGGCTTGATGGTTTTGCTGATTGCTTTAAGTGTAAAAATGGCGGTGGGGACCTTGCGAAGTCTTTGAATTAAAAGTGCTGAAGTTGTTTCTGGATGCGTGTGAGAGCTTTTTTGAACTCTTCAAGCTGGTTTTGAGGAGGCTTTGGTTTGATTTCCTGAAAAGCCTTAAGGGCGTTTTGGAGCTCCTGACAGGTTTTAGATAAAGAGTTTTGATTTTTCTTTTTCATTGGGAAGCTATTAAATAGTTTTTTGGTGCTTTTGACAAGGGCTTTTCTCAAGGTTATCACTGAAGTGAATAAAATATGTAATATGCAAGGAGGACCTTTTGGCTGAAGAAATTATTTATACAATGAAAGGGGTTAGTAAAGTTATCCCTCCCAATCGCTATGTTTTAAAGGATATTTATCTTTCTTATTTCTATGGAGCTAAAATAGGTGTTTTGGGTCTTAATGGAGCGGGTAAGTCCACTCTTTTGAGAATCATGGCGGGAGAAGATCAGGATTTTTTAGGGGAAGCTTTTCCTGCCAAGGATTATCGGTTGGGTTACTTACCTCAGGAACCACGATTAGATTCCAGTAAAACAGTGAAGGAAAATATTTTAGATGGACTGGGAACTTTGGCTGATGATCTGAGGGAGTTTCAGGAGATCAGTGAAAAAATGTGTGACGAAAATTTGAGTCCTGAAGAAATGGAAAAGCTTATTGAGCGGCAAGGAGAGGTGCAGGAACGGATTGAAGCCAAAGATGGATGGGAAGTGGATCAGAAAATTGAACAAGCCATGGAAGCCCTTCGTTGTCCTCCTGGAGATTGGCCCGTTACGAAACTCTCAGGAGGAGAGGCGCGTCGTGTGGCTCTTTGTCGGTTATTGATTTCCAATCCAGATATTCTTCTACTGGACGAGCCAACCAACCACCTGGATGCAGAATCAGTGGCTTGGCTTGAACATTATCTTTCCCAGTTTCCAGGGACAGTGATTGCCGTCACTCACGATCGTTATTTTTTGGATAATGTGGCTGGATGGATTTTGGAGCTAGATCGAGGTGAAGGAATTCCCTTTAAGGGAAATTACTCAGAATGGCTGGAGCAAAAAGAAAGGCGTTTGGCTCAGGAAGAAAAAGCTGACAACAAAAAGTTAAAAACTTTGGAGAGAGAACTAGAATGGGTCAAAATGTCACCTCGAGGTAGGCAGGCTAAATCAAAAGCACGTTTAAGTTCTTATGAAAAATTGCTTCAGCAACCTGAACAGGAGAAGCTTAAAGATTTGCAAATTTATATTCCTCCAGGCCCACGTTTGGGTGATGTGGTGGTGGAAGCTCATGGTGTGAAGAAGGCCTATGGGGATAAGCTTCTTTTTGAAAATTTAGAGTTTTCTGTGCCGAGAGGGGCGATTGTGGGTGTGATTGGGCCAAATGGAGCAGGAAAGTCCACTTTATTTCGTATGATTGTGGGAGAAGAGCAACCAGATGAAGGCCACTTTCAAGT
>RFKI01000056.1 GCA_003694355.1 Bdellovibrio sp. | reverse complement strand
TGAAACCATATAACATTTGACCCTTTTTTTTGTGGGCGTTTTCTTTGAAAACGTGCTTTAATGCCCTCTCTTATTTTTTTGTGAAAAGGCATTAGAATAAAAGATAGAAGAATGAGGAATGGAGCGATAAGGGTGCGGTAAATAAAAAAATACAGGTTGGCTAGCACACGTTTACCTAGGGGAGATATCCTTTTTCTTTAAAAACTTTTTTGATACGTTTGGGTTCCCGTTCTATAAAGTATTGGTAGATTTTTTTAAAACGCCCTAACAAGTCAGCCTGTTGATATTCTTTAAGAGTCATTCCAGATGAAGTTTGTACTGGAACCCCAGTTTGCTCGAATTGAATAAATTCTCTCCTGATCTTACTTTGCTGGGCAAAGAAAGCCCTGGAGTTCATATTTTGAACTTCTTGTAGAGAAAAGCCTTTGTTCTTAAAATACCACTCAAGAAACGTTTTTTCTTTTCTAGAGGCAAGAAAAAACTCATCTCTGTAGAGCTTCATATGTTCCGCTTTTTTCACCAGAATATCTAAAATATGTCGAATATAAGAATTAGTGGCTTGTTGGCGTGCCTCTTTTAGGAGAGGTAGTAGCTGAATGCAGAGGTCCATAGTGGCATAACTGACAGCAATCACTTCTTCCATTTGGTTTCTCGTTTTAGGTAAGAGTTCCATAGGAAGAGTGCTAAATCGTTCGCTTCCAAATAGGGCCGAAACATTGTCATGGGGGTTTAATAAATAATGTTTGGATTCAAGGTAATTAAAAAATTGGATGTAATGAGGGTTTTCTTCATCAGCATAAGAAGTTCCATAAATAGGATCTCTCAGATACCATCTATGAGCTAAAGAGGTAAAAGCTTTGGCATATTGTTCGTTGGCTGACAAGTCTCCTTCTTCGTCGGCCATACCTATGACGTAGGTTGAAAAAAGCTGTGTGAGATTAAAGGCCTCTTTTTGAATTTCTGGAGAGGCTTTTAAAATCTCCAGAAATGCTTTTTCCAGTTTGTAGATATATTGTATAGACTTTTCATCTACATTTTTAATCATTCCTTTTTCGATTTCTGCATAGACTTTTTCTAGCTGTTCATCGATGGTCAAGGGGTTTGAGAATGCTGTATTAATATGAACATCGTAAGGGTTATCTGGATAATAAAAGTCTAAAAAGTTTTGAATGGTGGATCCGGCACTTCTGCCTATGGCAATAAGAGGCGCATAAGGTTGACCATTTGGAAGTTTAAAGGAGGTTTGAGCAGCCTGCTTTTCTCTTAAAAATTTAGCAACTTGATAGGCGTAGGTTGCTGAGTGAAAGGGATCATGATGCTCCTTTGGAATAGAAAGCCCCACTCCAGCCATGGGCATATCATGGGCAATAGTATTAGCTTGGCTAATGGATTGAATTTTTGTGACGGAGTTCACATAACTTTTTGCATTGGATTGGTTCGTGCCATGTCCATGGTGCAAGGATAAGGTAGGAGCATCTGGAAAAGGAAAAGGATTTTTAAAAGGAAAGACCAATGAGCTGCTGATTTGGGGTTCGAAAACAATGGAAACCTTGGGATTTTGGAATTTTAAAATAAAGTTGTCATGACTTTTTTGAACTTGGGGGTAGATGTTTTCTGAAGCTTTTTGGATTTCAGAAAACACTTTCTGGGAAAATTTTTCTATATCCTTTGGTCTGGAGGTTTCTAAAAATCTTAAACTGATTTGGGATCGCAGGTGTTCAATGAGTTCTTTTATGACAGCAAGAAAGTGTTCCGTCAGAAGAGGCAAATCTTTTAATGTGGCTTGGCTTTTAAGAGTGGCTGCCTGTCCCCACTCCTGGCTGACTTGAGACAATTGAGAGAAAAACAGCTTAAGAGCTTGCTGGACCTGATACTCATTCAGTTTTTTTTCAAAATCCAGATAGTTTTTATAGGGGTGCAATAAAGGGGGGACTTTTAGTTTTTTATTTGGAGGAAGGGTTGATATGGCCGTTGAATAAGTGGCTAAAATTTCTTCTGTCCATGTTAGAAAGTAGGCCACTTTTTCTTCTGGAAGGTCATGGCCAAATTGCTGGATAGCCTCAATATAATGGGTTTTAATTTTTTCTATATTTTCTAAAAGAAAAGCTTTTTGAGGAATCTCATATTGGGTTAAGTTTTTGTCTAATTGTCTAAGGACAGATTCTATATTCTTTTGAATCACTTTAAGAGCATTAGCTCGAACTTGGGCGTTTCGAAAGGGATCCAGGAAGGCGGGATCGACTTGAAAGAGAGCTTTTAGTTTTTGGGGAACCAGGTGGATATCTACAAGAGGAAGGTCCACTCTTGGAAACAAACCTTTTTCGTCAACTCTAAGGATAGGGAGCCTTTTTTGAGGAGACTGGCGTGGCGACCATCGGTTGAGAGCTTGTATGGCTTTCCACTTTAAGTCTGTTTGAGTGTTTGC
>RFKI01000055.1 GCA_003694355.1 Bdellovibrio sp. | reverse complement strand
TTACGGATCTCCTTACGCAAACGGTTTAAAAACTCTTCGGCTGTTTCCTGAATTCGAATGATTTGCCCTGCACGAAATTTGTAAAAAGTTAAAGCCCTAAGACGAGGTTTGGCTTTAACAGCTACAAAGTTACCTGGATAGGTTTTTCTGACTTCAAAAAAGGTGGTGATTTTTTTATTTGGATCTCTATGAGTTCTTCCCGCAAGAAATTCATAAAGTTGCTTGCCCGTATCAGAGGCAATGCTTCTTTTCGGAGGCTCAGGCTTCAACTGAACCTTTTCTTTTTCTGTGGAAACCAATTCTGGAGCTCCTTGAATGAGTTTAAAAAATTCCACACGAGAACTATCCTGCTCCACATCCTCTTGTTCTTTGATGAGGGTTTTGGAAGGTTTTGAGTGATCTTCAGCAAGCAGGAAAGACCCACTCAACACCATATAGAAAATCAAGAAAATATCTATATATTGCCTTTTTTTCATTAAAAAAAATATCGGTCTTTTAAAAGAAAATATTTAAATTCAATAAGTTAACGCACTCAAAAAACAGCACACTCTCTCAACTGAAGTCCAGACCCACAAAGGTCTCTTGAACTCTTCCCTCAAAAACTGGACTTAAGTTTTATTTTTGATGCCTTAAAAACTCTCCATTGGTCTGGAGAATTAAATAGAATAGCTACTTTAACGCTTCTAAAAAATATAAACTAAGAAAAACCATCTATCACAACTAGGAGTTTTCATGAAAACAGTTTTACTGACTTTACTTTTATTCTTGATTTCCTGTTCATCCCGAAAACATTCTTTAGTTTTCAACTACGGACAAATTCCCTTCACCATTTCACCCAAGGCCCGTCCTTTAGACGCCATTTCTCTTAAAGAGAAAGTTGCTTCAGTCAATGGGGAAATTATTCCGGTTCAACAAATCTTAGACAATGCGCCTTCACTCAATGAACTTCTCGCTAAAGAACGCGATATCCTCATGGGCCTTACCTATCGCATGACCAGTGAAAAATATAAAGACAAGGACGTTCACATCAAGTTTTTCTCTTCTGAACCCTCACAAGGTTTTTCAAAACTTCTCAAATCTCTTGGTATCGAAGAAAACCCTCATATCCAAGTGGAGTTTATTCCCTCTTCCGATCAAAAAAAGTGGGCTCAAATCAACGACACCTTTATTAAAAAATCAGATGTTCCCTTAAACCATCTTCAATACTGGGACACAAAAAACAAACAATTTTATGAAGTACTTCGTCGACTCAAAGGCATTATTGTTCGGCGCTTACTTTTTCAGATGGCTCAGCAGGAAAAAGTGGGCGTGGAAGACTTCATTCAAAAACACATTATCACAGCACCCATCAATGTGACTGACAGCGATGTGGAAGAACTGGCCCAAAAACAAGGTATTGTCAAAGAAGAACTCACAAAACCCCTTAAGAAAAGACTAAAGATGATTCTTCATGAAGAAAGAAAAAATCATCAAATCGAAAAATTCATCAAGAAAGCACTGAAAGGTCCTGTTGTTTTATATGTTAAAAAGCCTGCCAATAAGATCATCCTTAAAGAAAACTGGGCCATCAGCTCCCATAACCCTGAGGCTCTTGTAACCTTCACCCTATTTAACAATCTCACCTGCACGCCTTGTAAAAAGTTAAACAAACTGGCTTTGCAGTTAAAATCCAATAAAGATATCCGTGTGGTCTTCAGACCTTTTTTCATGCCTCAGGATCGATCTTCTCGAATGCTTTTTGAAGCAGCTCAATGCGTGAATGATCAAAACACCAACCTCTTCTGGAAGTTTGTCAAAGCCTACACTCTCCCAGACAAAGAAACTTCTGAAGAGGAAATTTATAAAACAGTTAAAGAAATTCATGCCGATTTTGACCAATTCAAACCCTGTTTTCTCAACAGGAAATTTAAGGATGTTGTGGATTATCATTTAAAATACGCCAGGTATATTGGAGTGACGTCCCTTCCTTCTTTTTTTATCAATGGAGAAATCTACTTCGGCCCCGTTGATGATCAAAAAATAAATGACCAAATTGCCTATCATATAGAAGAGGCACAAAGCCGTCTTAACTTTTTTCAAAGGATATGGAGAGCTTTGAAAAAACTTTTTTAAGCGTCATCCTCTTCTTGAGAGGACTCCACCTGCCCTCTTAAAACTTCAATCAGCGCATTTAATGCATCTGTTGAAGTAAAAATACCAATAAAGTCTTCCTCTGGACGCTGAACAATGGCACACCCAATTTTATTCTTGGAAAGCTCAAAGGCCACTTCTTCCAAAGGAGTATCTGGAGTCACTGTATAAGGGTGGGGTGTCATAACATCTTTTGCACACTGGGGATGATCTTCACACATGGCCATCCAAATATCTCTATCACTAATAATTCCCACAACCGTTTTATCCTCTACAACGGGCACATGACGAAAACCATGGTCTTTCATCATTTGTCGAACCTTATCGAGAGAGTCTTCCATTGTGACGCTATAAACACCAGGAGTGGTGTACTCTTCTACAGGTATTTTAAGCATGCTCCCTCCTTTTTAAAAAAGTACTCACAAGTTGCAAAGCCTGATCACCCTCTTTTTGAGGGTGAAACCACTTCACATGGGTATCTTTCTTAAACCAAGTTTTTTGTTTCTTGGCTAGCTGCATAGTGCTAACAACAATGGCCTCTAAAAGTTCTTCATGACTCTTGTGAGGCTGAACTTTTAAAAAGTGACAAACCTCTTTGTAACCCACACTTCTTAAAGCAGCATGTTGCGAAAATTGTGGCAATAAACTTTGAACCTCTTCTATGAGCCCTTGCTCTAACATTTTACGGGCTCTCTGCCTGACCCGTTTCCGAAGTTCCTCCTTCTCGAGGTAAAAACCCACTTTGAGTACATTAAACTCCTCTTCTAGCCGCCTCTCTGAAAACTCCTTTTGAACTTGAGACATTTTCTTAAAGCTACGCACAACCCCTAAGGCCCTTAAAATACGATAACTATCATGAGGATGAATTTGTCGGGCATATTCTGGATCTCTCATCAAGAGTTCCTGGTAAAGGGCTTCCGTTCCTTTTTGCTTCAGTTCGTCTTTCAACTGCTGAGAAAGCGCGTCAGGCACGGGAGGAATATCATACATCCCTCTTTCCAAAGCCTTCAGGTAAAAACCACTCCCCCCTACAACGGCAAAGGGTTCTGGCTGAGACCGCAAAACACTTAAAACTTCACGACGGTATCGTCCTGCCGTGTAGGTCTCTGTTAAAGAAACATGACCAAATAAAAAATGAGGCACCTTGCTTTGATCCTCTTGAGACGGCTTTGCGGTTCCAATATTTAATTCCTTAAAAACCTGTAAACTATCACCATTAATAATAGAACCTTGGGCTTCTTGAGCCCACTTTAAAGCCCAGCTTGACTTTCCCACGGCTGTTGGACCCACAACAAACAAAAGATTTTTCTTTTTCATTAAACAATTCGCCCGAAATCTCTTTCCAATTTCTGAATGGTGTATTCCACATAAACAGGACGTCCATGAGGACAAAATGTAGAAAGTGGATATTGGTCCATCTGTTGAAGAAGACTTTTTATCTCTTCAAAGCTCAAAGCCTGTCCTGCTCGAATGGCCGAGTGACAAGCCATAGTGGCAAAAACATGAGAGACAGCTTTTTCAAAAGCAAAGCTGCCACCCTTTTCCTGAATATCTTGAGAAAAAGTCTCCAAAGCAGCTCCTAAAGCATTTTCTTCAACAATCGCCGGAGCCGTGCGAACAGACACCGTAGAAGGACCTGATTGCTCCAATTCCACACCCATTTTTAGCCACTCTTTTTCATAGGATAAAAGCGCCTCCACCTGATCTTCTCCCAAGTCCAAAGTTAAAGGGAAAAGAAAAGGTTGCACTTCAAATTTTCCCTGTCTCCATTGCTCCATTAAAGACTCAAAAAGAACTCTTTCATGAGCAGCATGTTGATCTATAAATAAAATGGACTTATCGGTTTGAGCCACCACATAGGTTAAATGGGATTGGCCTATAATGTGAAGGTTTGACCAAAAATGCCTCAACTCTTGAGGCACTCCAGAAGAAGCTGAAGTCTCTTGTGGGGGGTGAAAGGCTGCTTTTTTCAAAGATGCCACCACAGAGCCTCGAGACTCTTCTGGCTGAAAGGCTTTTTCTCTTTTGAAAAAGTGGCTGTCTTTCTTTGGTAAGTTAACCTGCTGAAAAGCTACACCCTGAAAAGAAAGATTCTCTGTAGGAGAAAGTTCTCTTTCTTGATTCAGTTGCTCAACCTCAAGAGCAACTTCAGCCCCTGCTTCTTTTGGAAAAACCGTCTCTGATGAAGGCTCTCCTTCTGAGGCCTGAGAAAATAAATCCACAACCCAGGGGGCCTGTTCCAAAAGTTGTCGAATCCCCTGTTGTATCAACTGAAACACCAGGGAAGGCTTACGAAATTTCACCAAAGACTTTGTGGGATGTACATTAACGTCAATGTCTTCCTGAGGAGCCCACACCTTAATAACAGCTAAAGGATATTCCCCATGCATCAAAAGACTTCGATAAGCTTCCAGAGTAGCTGCCATGAAAGTCTTATCTTGAATCCATCGATTCTGTGCAAAAAACCACATCTGCTTGCTGTTTTTAAAGGTATGTTGAGGGCTTGAAACCACGGCTTCCAAACGCAGCCCCTCTTTTTCAAATTGCACCTCATAAAGGGGCTTTTGATCCAACACTTGCTCAACCCGCTCTTTTAATTGTTGAACACCCGGCCAATAAAAAAGAAGCTTATCCCGGGATCGCACTCGAAAAGTCACATGAATGTGAGAAAGAGCCAGTGCTTTAAGCGTGTTTTTAATTAAAGTTCCTTCTGCCGCCTCTGTTTTTAAAAACTTAAGACGAGCTGGCACATTTTCAAAAAGGTCCTTGACCACCACTTTAGTTCCCGGAACTCCTCCGGCTTCCATCACTTCACTTTTTTGACCAAACTCGGAATAAATTTGATAAGCGGGCTTCTCTCCTTGTTTTGAAAGCAAGGTTAAACGACTCACCGATGCAATACTCGCTAAAGCTTCACCGCGAAACCCAAAAGAGTTCAAAGCCCACAGATCCTTGGAAGCGTGAATCTTGCTTGTAGCATGAGGCTCAAGAGCCATTTTTAAATCTTCCGCATCCATTCCTGAGCCATTGTCCTGAACGCTAACAAAGCGCCCCCCCTGAGCATACACCACTTCAACTTCAGTGGCTCCAGCATCTAAACTATTCTCCACGAGTTCCTTAACAAGATGAGCAGGACGCTCAACCACTTCTCCAGCAGCAATTTGGTTAATCACATCCTGAGGGAGTTTCTTTATTGCCATACAAGAAACTTACTTTATAGACTAAGGAGGTCAAGGCTTCTAATATTGATACTGTATAGCGGCAAGGAATGAAGGATAAGAATTCACCTCAAAAATATATTTAGATTCTAAACGGAACAGCCAGCGCGGGTAAAACTCATAAGCGGCACCCACATCCAAAAACCCGCCTAAGCGAATTTCTTGAGAATCCAAAACCACGCCCCCTTTGGGAACCTGAAAATTGGTATAAATGCCTGTGGCCCCGATCCCATAATAAATCAGTCCACGACGTCCTGCTTCCCAAGCGGGAAGGTTTACCGCCACATTGGTTATAAAAATAAAACCACTGACACTTTTACCAGTATCCGCTGCCTTCAAATAAAATTGAGGAGCTTTCCCAGCATAAAGAAACTCAATATCTAAAGGAAAAGCAATTCCAAAAGTATCTGGGCCAGAAAACTTCACTCCCACAAAAGAAATCCCTTCCTGTTCTTTCTTCTCCAGAACCTTTTCCGCGTAATTTTCATAAGCATAGGAAAGCCCTGCAAAGCGCCGGAAGAAAACCCCTTCCATAGGCCCTACCACATCCTCTTTTTCTGCCGGAGAGTCTCGACGGGCTTTTACCTTCCCTTTAGGGGATAGAATTTTAATATCCACATCTGTGATGTACCCATAAACTCCTTTTTTTAAACGAACCCGATAAAAGCTTCCTAACCCCCCTATTCCTGGAACCATCTTTTTCTTAATGCGAATTTTTTTATTCATCTCAAAATAGTCCAGGATAGGCGCATCAAAACTGGGTTGTTTATAAACAGCTGCACCATCTGTAATCACAATGGCTTTAATATAGGTCCGCTTTTTAACTTTTTTTCGTTTTTTAGCCCAGCCTGAAGCTGAACCTAAAAGCACCAAGAAAACGGATAAGAAAAGAACTATTTTACTTTTATAAACTTGATAAACCATACGCGATATAAAGCTTCTAAAACAATGTTTAATGACATTTTACTTTGCCCCACTCGCCTTTCCTCAAAAAGAATGGGACACTCCACCACCCTAAAGCCCTTTTGAAGCGCTCTAAACTTCATCTCTATTTGAAAACTATACCCTTCCGACTGAACCTTGTCCAATGAAATGCCCCTTAAAACAGAAGCCTTCCATAGGTTAAACCCACCCGTCCAGTCTTTTAAAGGATAACCCAAAACAACACGCGCATAAAAACTCCCGCAACGACTAATCAAAATTCTTAACCAGGACCAATTCTTAGTTCCGCCCCCCTTAACCCAACGAGAACCAACCACCACATCAGCATCTTCCTTCAAGAGACGAAACAAATCTTCTGGCCGGTGAGAAAAGTCAGCATCCATTTGAACCACTCTCTCATAGCTTTTTTCCAACGCCCAATGAAATCCTGCAATATAAGCTCTTCCCAAACCTTCTTTTTTCTCCCGCTGCAACAAATGCAAGCGTCCTGGATAAATCTTCTGCAGCTCTTGAACAGTTTGGGCTGTGCCATCTGGCGAGTTATCATCTACTACAAGAACTTCCAATGAAGAGGACTCCAAAAGAGCTTTCATCAACGGAGGAATGTTCTCTTTTTCATTATAAGTAGGAATAATCACAAGAGTTTTCATACTTTCACCTTAATGGCATCACTTCTTAAAGGCAACCTTCAGGGAAGCAATTCCTTTTCTTTTTGTGGAATCGAGGTTGTGGTATTTAAAGAAGGCTTTTTATTCGAAGGCAGCTTGGGGCTTAAAAGTCGATCCTTACTTTTTTTGCGAAGCGGTTTTAAATGCTTAAATGGATTGTATTTTTTAAAATACACATCTGGATTAGAAGCCTTTTTCTCCAAGATCTCCTTTACCTTTTGAGCTGCAGCTTCCTTATCTTTTAAATACAATACAGGATCAAACCCACAAGCCTGACAAATTAAGGAAAGTCTCCATCGCAAGTGAGTAAAAATTTCCGCAAGAATAAGACCAACAACCCAAACAAGAATCACTCGCCCATCAAACCGACCATAAAGCCCATAAACAAACACAAGAGCTAAAAGAGCTGTGGAAATCACATGAAAAAAGGAGATATGCTTCCTTCGATATATTTTTCTTTTGATCTTACAGAAAGCACAATAAACATCATCCTCTAAAGATTTCATAAAAGACCTCTACCTTATTCTATATTCTCAAGAAAACATCCAGTTTGAAAAGGCAAGTTTTGATTTTTCAAAAAAAGAAACCTAAAATAAAGAAGAAGGTCATGGGGGGAAAATTGAAAAAAATTGTTTTAGTTTTACTTTTTTTAGCCGTAAGTCCAGTTATGGCAAGCACTGACACTTCTTTTTCTGGTTATGAACAAATCATACAAGACCTCTCTCGTTCCACTAAGAAACTTCCAAGATCTTCTCATTCAAACATCAATGACCCTTTCGATCAGGTTGAAATTCATACGGGCCTCGCATTTACTTCTTCATACACTTCCTTGAAAGAAAAGGACTTCCAGTCGGCTCTAATGAGTGGCATACAACTAAGTTTAGGCATAGACCTTTTCTCCCCTTTTTGGGTCGCTGAAGGAACCATGCGGTCTGTAAATGGGAAAGACGCTCAGAAGAACATTGAAACATCTCTTAAAACTTTTGACCTTCGCTTTCTCTATCACAATCAACTTAGCTCCAAGGTTCACTATAAAGTGGGCGCAGGCATCGGAGCACAATACCTTAAGGTTCAAAGCCTTTCACTCCATCAAAATCTGGAAATCAATGATTCAACACCCTCAGTTCTTTTTGTGACCCAACTATCCATCCCCTTTTCTTCTGCTGTGAGCTTGGGTTCAGAAATCATTTATCAAAAAGCTCTTATCGAAGAAACCATTAACAGCAACTCTCTAGATGCCAGCATTCGCTTGGACTTTCACTTCTAAGATGGAGTTTCTTTCATGCAAAATAGCTCCATAGGACATCATCATAAAGAGATTCTTGAGTATTTAATAGACTATTTTAAAAACCCTGTTCAAAGCATTCGAAAGCTCCCACAGTGGGGCTGGCCGAGTCTTCTTATTCTGCAAGCTTCTCTGGCAGGCATCAGTGGTCTAATGGCCTTCTTGATCAAACCCAGTGTCCGACGTTTTTTAGAGGCCCTCTTTGTTTTACCCCTTTCCTCAATCATCACTACCTTTATCATCACTGTTTTTTTTCACTATACATTTTATTTTTTCTTTAGAAGAGAAATCTCTCTCAAGGAAATTTTCACACTTTTATTTTTATCCAATATTCCTTTTTTCTTTCTTTATATTCTGCATCCTCTGGTGCCCCCTATTGTATTGCTAGGAATGGCTGTCACAAGTCTTCTCTTGATAATAGGATTAGTTGAAAACTTTGCTCTCCCTAAAAAAACGATCATACGCCTTATTGGATCTCTGTTTATTTTTTACCTTATTATCTGGACATTCCAACAAATCCGATTTACGGCTTTTTCTTCTAAAAACAAAGAACTGAAAACTCTTCCAGGCTCCATTGATATTCTAGAAAAAGAGCTATCTGATTAAACACCTGTACTGCCAAAACCCCCAGCCCCTCTTGAGGTGGATGATAGCTCGTCCACCACTTCAAAATCAGCTTGCACAATGGGGCACAGAACAGCCTGAGCAATACGTTCCTGATCCTCAATAATCATGGGTTCTTGACCCAGATTGATGACTATGACCTTCACTTCTCCCCTGTAATCTGCATCAATCGTTCCTGGAGTGTTCACCAAAGAAAGTCCCTTTTTAATGGCAAGCCCACTTCGCGGACGCACCTGAATCTCATATCCTTCTGGTATTTCAAAACAAAGACCTGTGGGGATCAAAGCCCTTTGCCCTGCTTCAAGAGTAACAGGTTTTTCTAGCTGAGCTCTTAAATCAAAACCACTCGCCAGAGGGCTTTGATAAGCTGGAAGCTCCCCTTTAAAATGAGATAATTTTTTAACCTTAACTTTTTTAGTATCCATAGACTCCTCACTTAAAAGAATTTAATTGTTTTTTCCTTCTGAAAAGACCCCATAACAAGAGCCCCCCAATCAGTTACATGAAAGTATTTTTCTAAATAAAGCTGAATATCTTCTTGAGACAAACCTTCAATCTCCTGCATTTTTTGTGCTAAAGATTTATAAGGTTTTCCTAAAAGTTCTGTTTGCCCAATCACATTCATTCGATTTTCCACATCTTCTGAGCTCAACAAATATTGACCTTTCAGTTGTTTTTTCAAAAGATTCAATTGCCTCTGAGAAATTCCCTTTTCCAAAAGACGCTCCACCTCTTTTCGGAGAACATCCACCATTTTAAAAATACGGCTTTCATGCACTCCTGCATAAACCATAAAAAGCCCACAATCACTTAATAAATGCAAATAACTATAAATGGAATAGGCCAAAGCGTGTTTTTCTCTGGCCTGCTGATAAAGACGGGAAGTCATTCCTCCCCCCAGATAAACATGAGTCAAGTAAGCCGCCATCTGATTTCTGTTCTTCAGAGAAAGAGTGGGCCAAGCGATTAACACATGAGCTTGTTCAGAATCTTTATGGATCCATTTTTGAAAGGCTTTTGGCTTTTTTCGAGTTCTTTTTTTTGTTTTTTTTAACTGTCGCCCCGTTTTCTTTGCGAAAAACTCCACAACCTGATTGTGATTCACAGCTCCCACAACCACAACACACATCTGTGAGGTCACAAAAGATGAATTATAAATCTTTCTTAAATGTGTCCTGGAAATACGCCTCATGCTCTCTGGAGTCCCTAAAACGGGGAGCCCTAAGGGATGGCCCTTAAAAGTTTCCTGAAAGTACTGATCGAATATATCCTCTTCCAGAAGATCAGAAGACATATCTATCTCCTGAAGAATCACTTTTTTTTCCTGAGAGAGATCTTCACTTTTTAAAAGAGCATTTTGACTCAAATCCCAAAGCACATCCAAGGCTCTTAAAAGATCTTTTTCAAGAACCAGACTATAAAGACAAATCAATTCCTGAGTGGTATAAGCATTAATATCTCCCCCAAGTCTTTCTATCTGGGCCACAATTTCTGTGGATTTGCGTAAACGTGTCCCTTTAAAAACCATATGCTCCAAGAGGTGAGCCGCTCCACCTAAATGAATGGGATCATCTCTTGAACCATGATGTATAAAAATACCTGCGCTTACAGAAAGGCCATAAGGGGAAGACTCTGTAAGAATTCTTAGCCCATTAGACAAAACCGTCTTTTGAAAACTCACAAATCTCTCAATGGCGTTTGTTATCTCGATCCAACAAAGCCTTTCGGCTTAACTTAATTCGACCTGCACGATCAATATCCAAAACTTTCACATCAACAATGTCACCTTCTTGCAAGATATCAGAAACATTTCGAATGCGTTCATGAGCGATTTCTGAAATATGAAGCAAT
>RFKI01000054.1 GCA_003694355.1 Bdellovibrio sp. | reverse complement strand
TTTTCTGGATGGCCTTTTGAGTCAGGTCATTAAAAAAAGCCTCATCATCGGTACAGTGCTCTGCTTCCTCTTCACTGTCATCACATATCTTACTGCAACTGGCTGTTGTAAAAGACTCACACTGTTTTAATAACTCGTCATCTGAAAGTTTGCTGGTATTCTCTGCTTTTTTCAAAAACTTTCGACAGATTTTTTCTAAAGCGGCTCGCTTCTCTTTTAAATCCCTTTTTGCCTCAGGGCAAGAGTTCGCCTGAGCAGGAACTGTAACCACAAGAGGCGACACTGAATCTTTGGCTTGGGCTTTGGCCCTTCCTCTTTTTGTTGTTAACGAAAAACTTAAAAAAACAGCATAAACAATATAGGCAGTTGTTAACTTCTTAAACAATGATTTGCTTGCCATTGGCCCCTCCCGCTTTCATAACCCAAAAAGAGCAATAAGAGTGCCAAAATGAGACACTTCTTTTATTCTGACACAAAAATAAGGGGAAATCTTTTTAAAAAATTTTTCTGATTCATTTTAAGATTTTCCAAAAAGCTGCCGATAAGACTTTTGTCTAAATCTGGAGAGGTGAATGATAAAAAAAACCTGGACCTTTTTTTTAGGAGGGCTTTCTTTTCTAGGCATTGTCCTTATTTTTCAAAATTGCACTCAATTCCCTGCTCAAACGGCCGTGTCCCGATTTGGAGAGGACATCTTCCCTTACACCTTTGATTTTGACCAAATCTCCTTCCTTTCCTGTGCTGGAGTTAAAGGAGCCGTGAATCCCAACGACTATTACACCTTTCAGGTGCAAGCCACAAAGCCCCCTTACGGAGTTCGCCTCTCTGAGGAGTTTATGGCAAAAACCAAGTTCTTCACCGAAACCCAACGAGAAGAGCTTTTAAGCAACAACCAGTATGCGGGCGCAATCCTCCAGTTTGCCATCAGAGACAATCAGCAACTATCCTCATCCGTCTTGGAGTCTGTTAGCCCAGGATCCCAAAAAGCTTCTTACATCTTGTTTCCTTTGTCCTCACCTCCCCTGTCAACTCTTCTTGCTCAAGGACAAACTGTGTTTTCCCTTCCTGGAAGCGCTTCATCCTATCGATTCAAAGGCACCTTAAACTTTTCAAGTTCGGATGTGGCTTCTTTCGAAAGTAGCTTAGTTCAAGGTGCTCTTCAAAATAGCCAAACACATACCTTAGCCATCACCTACAATGATGGAAGCTCCGATGTGGGCGCTTTATCTCCAAGCTTTGGACCAGAACAAAACATAAAAGTTTTTGGCACCGGCATTGTAACAACCTTTGCACAAACCCTTTCTGAAACTTCCAATTCCCCTTTTTACCGTAAGCTTATTCGCATATACACCAAAGACCTTCTTTCCGGAAAACCTCTAACCTCTTCCAGTCAATGGAGCTGCGTCAACGCCCTTGTATTTCCCCAAGGAGATGGACGATGCGCAGGAGTTCCTTCAAACACTTTAGACAAAGTGGCTTTACAAAAAGCTCTTCCCTCTCCCCAATGGACCATAGGCCTTTACAATAACCAACTGTGCGTCAAAGAACCCCGAACAGACACTCTTAATGGAAGCTGTTACCGACAGCCTCCTAAACAAAATAATTATCAGCCACCTTTAATGGTTCTCCCAGGGTCTGGTTCCTGTAAAGCTGGCTATAATTGTCCTGAGTATCTCAGTGTGTGTTATCGCCCTTAAAAACCTCAAAAAACTCTTTAAAAAATGCCTCTTAATATTACACATAAAATGAGTTAAAAGACGTTCTCGACAAAACTCCTTTTCTCCTCTATGATTTGGCCTTTCTAAGCTCAAAATAAAGCTTTTAAAAACAAAGGACTTTTTATGATAAAAGCCGTTATCCCAGTAGCTGGGCGAGGCACTCGCCTTCTTCCTGCCACAAAATCTGTACCTAAAGAAATGCTCCCTTTGGTGGATCGACCCGCCCTTTTTTATACTGTTCAAGAAGCCGTGGAAGCGGGAGCCACAGAGATCATCTTTATAACAAGTCGCCATAAACCCTCAATTGAACATTTTTTTAATCCAGATCCTGAGTTGGAAAGTCTTCTGGAAAAAAAGGGACAGGAAAAAGCACTTCATGAAATAAGAAAAGTGACTTCTCTAGCTTCCTATCATTTCATCTACCAGGAAGAACCCCTAGGGCTTGGACATGCTGTGGGTCTAGCAAAAAACCTTGTGGGACAAAACCCCTTTCTGGTGCTTCTGCCTGATGAATTGCTTTTAAGCGCCCCCTCTGTGTCTCAAAGCCTGGTTCAATCTTTTCAGAAGACCAACCAATCTCAAACAGCAATTATGTGGGTTTCTCGAGAAGACACTTCAAAATATGGTATTATAGAAGGAGAGAAAAGAGGTGATCTGTTTTATATCCACAATGTTGTGGAAAAACCCTGTGCTGAAGAGGCCCCCTCTCAATGGGCGCTGCCAGGACGTTATCTGTTTACACCAGAAATTTTTGATGACCTGGAAAATCTTTCCCCTGGCCGAGGAGGAGAAATTCAGCTCACAGATGCCATGACAAAATTAGCTCAAAAAAGAGGGCTTTGGGGACTTCCCACAACAGCGCGCCGAATCGATACAGGAAATCCTTTAGGTTACTTGAAGGCTCAAGTGGAAATGGCTCTTCAACGCCCCGAACTTAAGGAGCCATTTCTCAAATATCTTTCAGATTGCCAAAAAAGACATCCTTGAACCCTTACTCATAAGCGATTAGAATAAAAAACCTAAAAACAAGGGTTCTCTATGAAAATCTTTTTTCTAACTTTCTTTCTAAGCCTTTCAGCTTATGCTTACATTCCTCAAACATGGATGATTCTATCCAGGACGGCAGAAAATCATGGCAAAGGAATCTACAAGATCCTTCAAACTGTCACGTTTTTTGTAAAAGACTCTCCTCTTCAAGTTCAGGAAACATGGATTATTGAAAGCGAAAATAAAATGCGAATGGAAGCCCGCGGAGTTGGGCCCTTAAAAGATAAAGTTCATCTTTATTACGTTTATGAAGGCCCTTATAGATACTTTTTAAATCAAAAACAGCAAAGAAAAGTGGTCAAAACACCCCTATCTCAGACAGAAAGATACTTTCATTTTCGATTTTCCAAAAACATCAAGCCTCTTCTCGTTGCTTTAAACATCCTTCCCCCAGAAGCCTTAAAGGCTCCCCCTCGTTTTTGGACGTTAAATGCCGTTAAGTATCCCACTGAACCTTTTAAACGCCTTTCAAGAACGGGAGGTGTGGTTAACTATGCCTTTGGAACACCCACACCACCTGATTCAGATCATCTTCTTCCGGGTCTATGGATTGAACAGGACCACTTTGTCATACGCAAACTACGATTTCCCTCCCAATGGACTCTCACCGCTGATCAATACAAGCGCTACGCCCGAGGGCTCTGGCTACCTCAAAAAAGAACCCTTCAAAAGGAACAGGTTATTACTTTCTCCATCAATCATGTCAAACCTCTTTATGCTTCTTCAAAGGTCAAAGAACTTTTAAACCCAAAGGACCTTTTAAAAAATAAAGAGTCTTACAAGGTCCTTCTTCCAAGTGAAGAAGTGATCCTTAATTTTTATAGAAATTTTAGGTAAATGCCACCAGAAACTTTTATCAATGTTGCTGTAGAAGCTCCCATTCCCCAACCACTCACTTATTTGTCCCCCCAAGGTCCTCTTCCCGAAGGCGCTTCTGTCATTGTTCCCTTAGGTCATAGGAAAACTCGCGCCATTGTCTTAGGGCCATCACCCAATCCCCCAAAGGACATTCCGATTAAAAGTCTTTTAGCCGTCAACCCCCATCGTCCTCTCCTTCACGAAGACTATATGAAGTGGCTTGAAAAGCTCTCCCAATACTATATGTACCCTCTTGGACTGATTGCCCCTCTTGCTTTTCCGCCTTTAGAAAAGAAAACAGGGCGCAAAACCAGAAAAAAAGAAGTGATTCCAGAGGTGTTTTCGAAAGTACCGCCCCCACCTTTAACCTCTGAACAGAAGCAAGTGGTACAAGATATCTTAAAATTTCCAAATTTTTCTGTGCACCTCCTTCATGGGGTCACAGGGTCTGGGAAAACTGAAGTTTATTTACAATTGTTAGAAAAAGTGATTCATGAAAAAAAGCAAGCTCTTGTTTTGGTTCCTGAAATCTCCCTCACCCCTCAGCTTATTCTTCGGTTTTCTCAACGTTTCCCCCAACAAGTGGCAGTCATCCACTCTCACCTCACCCCTCGAGAAAAAACCAATCAATGGTGGAGCATGGTGGATCATAAAAAATCCATTTTAATTGGAGCCCGGTCCGCTTTATTTTGCCCCCTTCCCAAAC
>RFKI01000053.1 GCA_003694355.1 Bdellovibrio sp. | reverse complement strand
GTTCATGACATGGAATATATTTTTATGGAAACGCCGTTTGTAACAGGTATCCCCACAGCCTTTGGAGGTTCAGGGGACCCTAGTCCCTATACGGCCCATGGGGTTCTTATGGGGATTAAGGCATCTGTTAAGGAAAAAATGAATAGAGATGATCTGAAAGGCATTCGAGTGGCCGTTCAAGGGCTTGGCAATGTGGGAGCTCATTTAGTGGATTTTCTTATAAAAGAGGGAGCAGAAGTGATTGTGGCCGATATTGATCCCGAAAAAGTGGCCAAAATTAAAGAAAAACACAGTCATATTAAAGAAGTTGACCCCCAGGAAATTGTAACTACAGAATGTGATGTTTTTGCTCCCTGTGCCATGGGAGCTATCATTAATGATAAAACGCTTCCTCTTTTAAAATGCCAAATTATTGCTGGAGGAGCCAATAATCAGCTGGCAGAACCACGGCATGGCCAGGCTCTTTTTGAAAAAGGCATTTTATATGCTCCTGACTATGTGATTAATGCCGGAGGGCTGATGAATGTGTTCGTGGAACTAGAAGGGTACTCCTCTGATCGTGCTTTTGAAAAGACCATGCAAGTTTATGATAACCTGATGAACGTATTTAAAATTTCAAAACAGGAAAATGTACCCACTTATATAGCTGCTGACAGACTTGCTGAGCATCGTATTAAGAAAATCGGGAACCTGCGACAACATCATCATGGACGTATGGCTCGTCCGTTTTCGACACTAAAAGAAATGACAACACGGCAAAAGTAGGAGTTTGTTCTCAATGAAAGAAAAACACCATAAAAATGAAGATCACAAAACGGATGCTTTTCTTCGGTTCTCATCAAAGCTTGTAAATCAAGTTATCCATAACAAGAAGGTTATTCTTCAGGTGATGGCTTTTGTTGTTCTCGGAAGCATTGGGTGGCTGGGATACTCTCTTTTTCAGGAAAAGCAAGAAACAAAAGCCACTCAAGCTTTATATCATTGGGAATCCAAAATAGAAAAACTTCAGGAAAAATGGTCTGAGTCAAAAGAGTCCTCTTCGTCTTCTAAAAAAGAAAAAGCCCCAAAAAAGAAAGATAACGTTGCAAAACTGACCAAGGAACAAAAGTTTAAAAAGCTTTCACCTTTGCTGGAGGGTTTTCAATCTGAAATTTTAAAGCATAAAAAAACAAAAGCAGCCATTTATTCAGCAATTCAATTAGCTAATATTTATCTTACTTACGAAAAGCCTCAAAAAGCCAATGAAGTTTTAAATGTTATTAAATCATCTTTAGCTGTTTCCTCTAAGCATCCTCTTTATATGTTTTTTTATTCCATGCTAGGACGGGTGCAAACATTAAACAATAATTGTCAAGAAGCCATCCAAAGCTATAAACATGTTGATAAACAAAAGGTTTTTTCCTTCTTAAAACCTGAAATTCTCTATCGAATTGGAGTTTGTCAATATCGCCTTAACCAATGGGAAAAGGCTCTTTCTACTTTTAAGCAAATTAAAGAGGATTACTCTCAGGCTTTTGTTTCTCAAGAGGCTAAAAAATACATTCGTTTGATTCAACTACAGAAAGCCAAAAAAGAAGAAGGAGTTTAAAGTTTAATATGAAAAAAGGACTTTTGTTTTTGCATATTTTTTTAATCAGTTGTTCCTCTTTTCATCTTAACTCCAGGATTTTTCGTAAAGAATTTGTTATTAAAAGACGGTGGGTGCGCTCTACTTTTAGTAAAGAGTATTACAAATATCGTTTGCCCCATCATATGAAGCCTATTTTATTTAAGGATCTTGTCATCCAGGGAAATGCATTTGATGGAATTAGCGCCTTTTATAAAAAAACGGGAAATTTAAAGTGGCGGTTTCAGGTAAAGGGAGTGGAGCAGGGTGCTGTACTGGATAAAGGTGTTCTTTACTTTGGAGCTAACGATGGACAGTTTTATGCCTTAAATGCCTTAAATGGATACATTATTTGGAGTCATCCCATTTTATATGAAGGTTTGGGAAGGCCTGTTGTTGATGAAAAAAATGTTTATTTTATAACGGGTCAAGATGTGGCTTATGCCCTTAATAAAAAAACAGGCTCCAAGGTTTGGACGTATCGTCCTCAAAATACCTTGTCTAACTTGTCAGTAAGAGGAACAGCTCAGCCACTTCTCCATGAAGATTTTATCTACCTAGGCTTTAGAGATGGGACTCTTGTGGCTTTAAATAAAAACAATAGAAAGGTCTTATGGATAAAAACATTGAATTTTAATAATCGATTTAAAGATATTGACGCTCAACCTGTTTATGACAGAGGCAGGCTTTTTGTTACTGGATATGATAGTTATACATATTGCTTAAATGCAAAAACAGGATCTGTTATCTGGAAAGTAAGTCTAGGAGGAGTTTATCCTTTAACCATTGATGGAGAACGGCTTTACCTTTCTACGACGGATCATCAAATAGTTTCTTTAGACAAAAACTCGGGTAAAATTTTATGGACAAAGAAGACGCGTGGACTTGCTTCTAAACCTGTTATTTTGCGTCAAACTCTTGTTTTTGGAGAAAGTGAAGGAAACCTTGTCTTTATGGATAAAAATGAAGGCCATATGATGGCTTCTTTCAATCCTGGACGAGGAGTTCTTTCTGAAATCACAGCAGACGGGAACCATATTTACTTTATTTCGGCAGACGCAAACCTTTTTGCTTTAAAAGCTGAATGGAAAAAAGAAGGATACAAATGGCCCTGGGAAAAAATAGTTTTTTAACTGTAGCTTTTCTTCTGTTTTTTATTTGTGGAGCTTGCAGCACTTCAGGATGCAGAAAGTATAAAAACTATAATGCAGATCATTTAAAAAACTCGGGAGCTCAAGAGTTACAGAAAGAAATTGATCAGACAAATGCTATTAATTTTCCATCAAAAGTTAAGGTTTATAAATATGATGGAAGCAAGCAATGTGGGTTAGATAAGGGAATTAAGCTTGAAGAGATGGAAAAACAGTTAAAAGGAATTAAAATTTATAAAGAATTTAAAAAAAATGATGGTCTTGTCAGAGTGATGGCTTGTGGAACCCCCACAGGTAATGCTAACGTTTATGAGATTTCCTCTAAAGATCTTGAAAAAGCAAAAAAGCTAGGCTTTAAAATTTGGGCTTTTCATTAAAGAATAAAAAGAGGTAAAAGGTGACTCCAGAAACCGTTAAGTCTCTTATTAAAGATGTTAAGGATTTTCCTCAAGAAGGAATTGTTTTTAAAGATATTACTCCTATATTGGAAAACCCTGTTGCTTATAGGTCAGTAATGAATTTCTTTATCAATTGTCTAGAAGGTCTTAAAGTCACTCATATTGTCGCTATAGAAAGTCGTGGCTTTATTCTTGGAGCGTCTTTAGCTGTCCTCAAGGAGCTACCTTTAACATTAGTTCGCAAACCAGGGAAACTACCAAGAAAAACAATCTCTTATAGTTATGATTTAGAGTATGGCTCAGATACTTTGGAAATCCATTCAGATGCTTTAACTTCAGAAGATCGCGTGGTCATCATTGATGATGTTTTGGCTACAGGAGGAACAGCTCATGCCACAGAAGAGCTTTGCAGAAAAGCTGGCGCTCAGGTGGAAAAGCTTCTCTTTCTCATTGAGCTAAATGAGCTTAAAGGAGCTTCTAAGCTACAAGCTCCTTATAATAGCTTTATTCAGTTTTAAATAAATCAAGACTCAGTTTATATGGAAAAAGATCTTTGAAGAAAAGACTTTGTTTTTGAGTTAAAGACGTATTAACCAAATGGACTTTCATTTCTTCTATGGCAAATTCAGACATCACTTGACGACAAAGACCACAAGGAGGCCAAGCAATACGATTAGAATCTGTAAGGACTAAAATTTCTTTAACTTTTTTCTCTCCACTAGAGACCGCTTTCCATAAAGCCACTCTTTCTGCGCACACCGTCGCCCCATAGGATGCATTCTCGATATTACACCCTGAAAAAATATGATTATGTTCAGTTAAAACAGCTGCTCCAATTTTAATTTTACTATAAGGAGAATAGGCATTCTTTATAACATCCATTGCGACTTTTAACATCTGGTCAAAAGATGAGCTTTTCACACGCAAATTCTCCTATTTGTCATTAAATGATCTTTGTTTGTTGGCTCTTAAAATACGATCAGATTGAATAGCCACCGTTCCTGAGATATCTTGAAGTCGGTCAAATTCTTGAAGCCTTTTAACTCCATAAGAGCCTTTTAGCTCAATGGTTAAAACAGGGACATTATGATCGACCCACATGTATCGTCCTAAACTACCAGGAAAATTTCCTAAAGAAATCCAAGGAAGGGGTGAAAAGCGAGGAAACTCAATGCTTTTAGGACCATCAAAATCTAAAACACCTAAAGGAGTATGAATAGAAATTATAAAATGAGGATCGTATTCATCAATATGTTTCATAATACACTGAGTTTCCCTTTCACTGGCAGCAGTGGGACCTGGGTATCTTCTCGGATCACTTTTCTTCTTGGTGCGCCACCAGAATAATGCAAGACGGTCCCAATCCTTTGTGGGAAAATTACGGTTAATATCCACATTTCTTGCATTGGTTCTTGTTTTTCGATGTAGTCCATCTGGATTGGATATGGGGATCACTCTCCATGAATTTCTCGGCTCAATATTTTCCAGGCGTATCATCCAGGAGCGACTCACGGAACCACTTGGAAACTCATCACCATGAATTAAAGATAAAACAAGAATTCGTTTTGCATTTTTACTATAGCCATTTTTCTGATAATGAAAAATAGGATTTTCTTCAAAGCTTTCACAGCCCTCTTTAACGGTGACTTTTCTACAAACTTTTTTAAGGCTTTCTTCAGAAAATTTTCCGGGAAGGGAAGAGAGTTCTGTTTGACAAAATGAAGATAAAGAACCATGGGATTCATGAGCCTTTTTTGTCTGGACTCTATTTTCTGAAACTGCAATATGAGAAGGTGGCATATTGGACTTTGAGTTTGATTCCAAATCTTCAAAAGGGGAAAGGTCGTCTGGGTCAATCTTCTTCAGATGAGCGCTTTTTTGCGTAGATGCACTATTTTCTGCTTTCCTGGTGGTCTGGCAAGATGCCATTAAAAGAATTAAAGGTGTGAAAAGACTTATAAATTTCATTCTTCTATGATGGCTTAAAACTTTATAGATTGTCAAACGCTAGATCGTATACGTTCAATATCATCTTGCACTCTGAGTTTGCCAACATACTCTATAAACATGGCAACAGAAATATTTTGAGATAGGATTTGCCAAAAGGTATCTGAGCTGATTTTAAGTAGGATTGTTTTTTCCAGAGTCATTACAGTAGCTGTTCTGGGAACATCAGCAATTAAAGAGATTTCTCCAAAAAATCCTCCTTGACGAATTTTATTCACCATTTTCTTGTTAATAATCACTCCTACAGATCCTCGGATTATAAGATAGAACTCATCCCCAAAACTTCCCTGACGTATAACAACCTTTTGAGGAGGAAGGGTTTCTATTTTTCCTCGTGTTAGAAAAAGATGAATCACTTCAGCCGGAAGTTCCCTGAAAATGGGGGCTGAAGAAAAAAACTGATTCACCATGATCACATTTTTGAAGTTCTCAATTTCCCTTATAAACTGCGTTTCTTCAGAAAGCTTTCTGACCAATTCAGCAGGAATAGCTAAGACAATACTTGGTTTCACACAGATCACATCAGCTGCTCGAGGTGATTTTTCCAATAGAGCATTTTCTCCAAAAACAGCTACAGGAAAAATTTCTCCCACATTTGAAAACTCTCCAGATCCATAATTTTTTCTGACTTGTAAAACGCCATCTATAAGTACAAAAATATCCTCAGACTTATCTCCTTGGATTAAGACTCTCTCATTAGGTTTAAATTTTTTGAGACGCCCTTTTTCAATAAACACATCCAATAGCTCATCATTGAAGTAGGAAAATAAAGGAAGTTCTTTAAGTAAGTGTCTTAAATGTTTTAAATCCGAACCTTTAACAGAAAGAGATGTCCTTTTGAACAAGTGCCTCTTTATAAACAAAGATAAAGGAGAAATAACTAAAGCATAAAAAGAGTAAACAATCTGATATACAATCAAAACAACAAGTATTAGAAAAACAAGAATCCAAAAGGCCATAACCAGTTTTTCGATAAAAGATCCCTTTAAAAGAGTTTCATAGATGAAGAGAAAATTTTCTTTTATAAAAAACGAGCCTAGGATAAGTACGAGTGCCCCCCATAAAACCCCAATGGCACAGCATATCTTAAATATTTTGTCAGACAACGAAGAGGTGGGGTGATTCCATGATATAATTGAATTTTTAGATGAATACGATTTAACCTTAATGAGGTTGTCATCTTCCTGAACTTCGTTGAAAAAGTCACTCAACTCACTTTTAGAAAAAGGATTGAGTTCAGATATAAAAAGAATGAATGAGACAATAAGTGATTTTGCTATGACTTCTTCTGGAATTGTAGCTACAAAAGAAAAAATGTAATTAATAAAAAAATAGGAAACGGAAAGACAAAAGTGAAGAAGAAATTGGAAG
>RFKI01000008.1 GCA_003694355.1 Bdellovibrio sp. | reverse complement strand
GTCAAAGAAATGAAAAAGGCAGCCAAGGAAAATGACTGGCCAATTAATCTTTCAGCAGCTCTTATTGGTTCGTGTACAAATTCTTCTTATGAAGATATTGGTAGAGCTACTCATGTGGCCAAACAGGCTTTGGATGCCGGTATTAAAATGCCTCAACAGTTTCTTGTGTCTCCAGGATCTTCTCAGATCAAAAAGACCATTGAAAGGGATGGAATGATGCAAATTCTGGAGGAGGTAGGAGCCACTGTTTTGGCCAATGCTTGTGGCCCATGTATTGGTCAGTGGGAAAGAGATGATATTAAAAAAGGGCAAAGAAATTCTATTATTAACAGTTTTAACAGAAACTTTAGGGGGCGTAATGATGCCAATCCTGAAACTTTATCTTTTATTGCTAGCCCAGAAGTGACCATGGCTGTTGGTTTATCGGGGCGTCTTGATTTTGATCCAGAGAGAGATGAATTGAAGACTCCAGAAGGAAAGAGCTTTCGTTTTCAGGCTCCAGAAGCCCCTGAGCTTCCAAAAAGTGGCTTTGTACATGATCCAACGGCTTATCAACCTCCTCAAGGAAAAGCCGTTGAGGTGAAAGTAGATCCTCATTCCGAGAGAATACAACTTTTAAAGCCTTTTGACCCTTGGGAAGGAACGGATTTAGAAGACTTGTTGGTTTTGTGTAAAGCTGTTGGTAAATGTACAACAGATCATATTAGTCCAGCAGGGAAATGGTTAAAGTATAGAGGGCATTTAGAGAATATTTCGAATAATATGCTGTTAGGGGCTACAAATGCTTTTAGCTCTCAAATAGGTAAAGGGAATAACCTTTTAACAGGGGAAAAGGATGTAGAGTTAGCCAAAATTGCTAAATACTATAAAGAACACGGAAAAGGTTGGGTTATTATTGGTGATGAAAACTATGGAGAAGGAAGTAGTCGAGAGCACGCAGCTATGAGTCCACGTTTTTTAGGGTGTCGTGCTGTTATTGCTAAGAGCTTTGCTAGGATTCATGAAACTAACTTAAAAAAGCAAGGAGTCTTAGCCTTAACATTTGAAAACCCTGCTGACTATGACAAAGTTCAGGAGAAAGACAGGGTGGCCATTCGCGGGCTTAAAGAGTTTGCTCCTCAAAAGCCTTTGACTCTTGTGCTGTCTCATGAGGATGGATCAGAGGATGTTTTAAAGGTGAATCACTCCTATAATGCAGAACAGATTGAGTGGTTTAAAGCTGGCTCTGCTCTAAACTTATTAAGAAAGCAACAGCCAGCTACTTAAGAAGGCTTTTGCAAAAAGACCTTCTGGTCTTTAACTGAGTAGAAGTTGATTGAGGTTTTCGAGAACGCCGTGGAGAGGCTATTAAGCGTTCTACCTTTAAGAAAAGCTGGTTTTCCCATTGAGTTAGCTTTCTTTTGATTTTTCTAAACCCCTTCTCTTTGTTTTTCTGAGAGGAGAAGAAGTGACGGAAGTGTTCATAAGAGGGGCTGTGAGTCAAGTAACGATATGTAAAAAGACCACCGACTCCCATGGCTCCAAGAATGAAATTGCCAAAAATTCCAGCTAAAGTATTTGAAGAAGAAACATAGGAGGCCGCTACGGCAGCTCCTCCTGCTCCTGATATAAGAGCTGAGTTAAGCCAATAATACCATTGAGAACGTTCAGCAATACGTCTCTTTTCTCCTTCAGTAAGAGCAGACCTCATTTTTCGCTCTGTTAGAAGAGCAATCACTCTATCCACGGGAAATTGAGAAGAGAGTCCTTTTGTGGCTGCTATCATGGCACTTGAGAGGACAGTTATAAAAGAAGACGGATGTCCCAGAGAGGCTAGAATGGATATTGGGATAAAATAAAAAAGCACTTCTGTGGTAAACCAAGATCCAAGCAATTGAGAGGATGGTAGCCTGTTAAGGATATTGGTATAAAAGTTGTGGTACCACTGGATCAGTCCAGATAATACGCCCGCTCCGGCTCCAGCTAAAGCCGCGTGTGCTAACGGGATATCAGTGATTGTTACAGCAAAGCCAAAGCTCATAACTCCTGTGGTTAGGGAAAATCTTGTTATTGTTAGAAAAAGCCTCTTCTTTAGATTCTCTGTAGGAGGCTCTTTGATGTGATTAAGTGTTTCTTGGAGCCCAAGAGTTTCTTTTTTTATTTGGAGGTCATGGAGGTTAAGGAAACCTCCGATGTTCTCTGTGCTTGTTGCCAGGACTTCTAAGGCTTTTTCTTGAAAAGGTTTTAGATCTTTTAGCTGGGGAAAAAACTTTAAAAGCTTTTTAATCGTTTGAGGTTTTTTGTGATGAACTAAAAGAACGCTTACAGGAAAAGACTCTGTTTTAAGGATGTTATTAAATTGACTATTTATATAAGCCTTTATTTCTGGAAGTTCTTGGAGATTAAAAGCATATTCGAAAACATCAACGGTTTGAGGGGGAGGATCTGAAAGGGAACTTTGTGGAGGCTCTTGAAAAGGGAGCACTGGAGAAATGGTTAATGAAAGGTGTCGGTTTAGGAAAGGGACTTGAGGCTCTATTTGTTGTTTAAAATTGTAGTGAAAAATTGGAAAATCTGGAAGTTCTTCCTTTTCCATTGTCGGGAGAACTGTTTGAGCAAAAGATGGGAGACGTTTAGAGGCTGGAGTTATAGGGATAGATACGGTTGACTGGGCCCATATTATTGAAGTGGGCATTAAGGGCAAAATCCCTAGAAAAAAAATGAAAAGCAGCTTTTTCATCATTTAATAAAACCCCTTGGCTATTGAGCCCCTCTTTATTTTTAGAAAAAGTGAACCCTTCTGAGTCGAGACTTCTAGAAGCCCCCTTCTTTTCTTCCTTAATTTGTGGCGAAAACCTTTGAAAAATCAAGAAAGATGCCAGAATGGAACCAGAAT
>RFKI01000052.1 GCA_003694355.1 Bdellovibrio sp. | reverse complement strand
TTTTAGCATGGGCGTTTTATTTCTCTCAAATTCAGAAAAAGGCTTCATTTTTTTTGAAATCTGAGTGCTCATTAAATAGGCTTGAGAGGTCAGAAGAGAGGTTAGAGCAGCCGCCACTTGTCGAGCTTCTTCGCTATCATAGGGAAGTCCTTTTAACATGAGAAGGGAGCCTAGGTTAGCATATCCTAATCCTAAGGTGCGAAATTGGTGAGAGTTTTCTGCAATTTTTTGAGTGGGATAGCTGGAAGCATCCACGAGAATGTCTTGAGCCAGAATCAACGTATCTATGGTATGGGTGAACTTGGTGATATCAAATTCACCATTTTGATTAAGCATTTTGACAAGGTTAATGGAGGCCAAGTTACAGGCGGAATTATCTAAAAACATGTATTCAGAGCAAGGGTTTGAGGCGCGAATGGGACCACTGTGGGGGCAAGTATGCCACTCATTGATGGTGCTATGGAACTGAAGGCCAGGGTCTGCACAAGTCCAGGCAGCTTTGGCAATAGCTTCCCAGAGTTCTCTGGCCTTAAAAGTTTTAGCGACTTCTCCTGTAGTTCTGTAAGTGGTTTGCCACTCTTGATCTTCTTCAACAGCTTTCATAAATTCATCAGTGACTCTTACGGAGTTATTGGAGTTTTGACCACTGATAGTTTTATAAGCTTCTCCATTGAAGTCGGAACTGTATCCGCCGTCTATAAGAACTTTTACTTTTTGTTCTTCTTTTTGTTTCCATTGAATAAAAGATAGAATTTCTGGATGATCAATGTCCAGGCAAACCATTTTGGCCGCTCGTCTTGTGGTGCCTCCAGATTTTGTGGCTCCAGCTGCGCGATCAAAAACTTCAAGGAAACTCATCAGTCCCGAGGTGGTACCGCCGCCGCTTAATTTTTCCCCGACGGCCCTGATATTTGAAAAATTGGTGCCGGTACCTGAACCAAATTTAAAAAGTTTGGCCTCATTTTTTAAAAGGTCAAAAAGCCCCATTAGGTCATCTTCTACAGATTGAATAAAGCAGGCGGAGCACTGAGGATATTGAAAAGCATTGGAGGTGATCTTTATGGTATCACTTTCTTTGTCCCAATAGTAGTGTCCTCCTTGACCTTCTATTTTATACTCATGCCATAATCCTAGGTTAAACCAAACTGGGGAATTAAAAGCAGCTATTTGATGGACTAAAATGTAACGAAGTTCTTTATCAAAAATATCAGCTTCCCTTTTAGAAAGGTAGCCCAATCTCATACCTTCTTTAGCTAAAGACTTTGTGATTCGCTTGATGACTTGTTTGACTGAAGTTTCTGATTCCGTTTGAGGAACGCCATTTCTTCGTAGGTATTTTGAAATGAGGATGTCGCAGGCCAGTTGGCTCCAAGATTCAGGAACTTCAATATGATCCATAGAGAAGATCACTTTCCCTTCCGTGTTTGTAATTTGAGAAGAAGTTATTCTGTACTTTACTTTTTCCAGAGGATCTTTTCCGTCTTTGCAGAAATGGGGCTTTATAAGGCCAAGTTCCTTTTTTTGTTTTTTAGGAGATGATGTTTTTTGTGTTTGGCATTTTTGATGTTGAAGGTGCATGAAGCCTCCTTGCTAAAAAAGAAAAACAAAAGGGGGAAGATATAAAAAATTGATCCCCCTTTTTGTTTGAAACTAAGAAACCTCTTTTTAGATATGCAAAAAGGAAACCAGCGTTTTATCTTGCTTCACTGCTTATGGAAGCGGGCGATAGATGTTCAATTTGTCCTCGACGCGAGACGCATTGTCTCGGATAAAAAGTTATTGAAAGTCTTCTTTTATTTCTTTTTTTCTATAAAATAATAACACCATGAGAGGGGATAAAATGAGTTTATGTGATCCAGAAGAAGTGGCGCTTAAAACATTTTTTCTTGGTCCTCAGGCTGAGAATGCATCATGGGTTCTTGATGAAGTGGAGATGATTTTTCGTCACTGGTTTCAATGGCGGCGACGCCTTTTTCCTAAAGATGGAGTGGCCATTTCAGAAAAAGATCAAAAAGAAATATCGTATCAGGAAAAACAAAAGCAATTTAGAGATCTTCTTCATAATTTATTAAATCGTTATGAAAAGGAAGTTCCCAAGTTTTCTCCTCGTTATATTGGTCATATGGTTTCTGAAACTTCTTTACCGGCTTTATTTGGTCATATGATCACCCTTCTACATAATCCAAATAATATTTCTGGAGAAGTTTCTAAGGTCGGGGCTTTATTGGAAAAAGAGGCCATTGCTTTTCTTTCTGAAATGCTGGGATTTGATGTGAGTCTTGCTCAAGGTCATTTCACTTCAGGGGGAACGGTGGCAAATATTGAAGCCTTATGGCGAGCTCGTTTTCGCATGGACCATTGGTTAGCTTTAGGCTGTTATGAAAGGTCTATAGGTTTTTCTTCCAGAGATCTTATTGAGTATGCGCATCGTGGTTGGAAAGATTTCAAAAAAGTAAAGGACTTATTATCCCCAGAAGACTCAGAACTTCGTTTTTTTAGCTTTGTGGCCAATGCTCCTTGGCGTTCGGTCCCTGAAATTGAAAAAGTTTTTGGGCAGGATTTTAAAGGCCCAGTGGTTCTTGTGCCAAACAATAAGCATTATTCATGGCAAAAGGCAGTTTCTCTTCTGGGGTTGGGAGAAACTTCGTTATGGTCTGTGGCTCTTGACCCCAAAGGACAGCTTTGTATAAAGGATTTGCAAGATAAAATTAAAAAGGCTCTATTGCAGCAGCGTCCTGTTCTTATGGTGGTTTCTGTTGCAGGGACCACAGAGCTGGGAGAGATCGATTCCATTGATGAGGTTCAAGATGTTCTAGATTCCTATAAAGAAAAAGGAATAGAAATTTGGCATCATGTGGATGGAGCTTACGGAGGATTTTTTTGTTCTCTTCTGGGGGACCCCTATACAGAAGAGGTCCTTCAAGTAAAAGATCAAAAGGCTTTAAAATCAATTTCTCGAACTCATTCAGTCACCATTGATCCTCATAAGTTAGGTTATGTGCCCTTTTCCTGTGGGGCTATTATTGTTCATAATGAAGAAGATTACGAGACCTCTTCTTTTTCAGCGCCCTACGTGCTTCAAAAAAATTTGAATACCTGGATGAGAACTTTAGAGGGTTCAAGGTCCGCTACAGGAGCGGCGGCCACTTGGTTGACGGCCCTTTCTATTGGACTGGGGCCTCATGGGTATGGGCGCATTATTCGTCGAAGCATTTGGTCAAAAATGCAGTTGGAAGAACAGATGAAGAAAGAAATTGCAGAGGCTTACTTTGTTCCGGGTTGTACAACAAATATTCTTTGCTTTTGTATAGCTTTTAAGGGAGAAAGTCTTTCTGAAGTTAGTCGTCGTTCAGAATATCTCTATGAGCAGTTTCCTTTATCAGGTCCTTTTTATGTGTCTCGTACCGTTTTAAAATTTGAGAATTACGGAGAGCTTTTAAAAAAGTTTATCCAACTATGGGAGGCTCCCATAGATCAAGATAGTTTGTGTGTTCTTAGACTTGTTTTAATGAATCCGTTTTTCACTTCCAAAGAGACTCAAATCTCATTTCCAGAAGCTTTTGTGCATACTTTAAAAGAGCTTATTTTAAAATTTTCTCAGAAATGAAAAGCTTGTTCTAAGTCGGCTATGAGGTCGTTGACATTTTCAACTCCTACGCTAAGCCTTATAAGGTTGTCTTCAATGCCTAATTGTTGTCTCACTTCTTTAGGGACACTGGAATGGGTCATAATGGCTGGATGTTCGATTAAAGATTCCACGCCTCCGAGGCTTTCTGCAAGAGAGAAAATCTGAACACCTTCCAAAAAGGACTTAGATTCTTTAAGACCTCCTTTAAGGTAAAAGCTGATCATTCCTCCATAGCCCTTCATTTGTTCTTTGGCGAGAGTATGTTGAGGATGAGATTCAAGCCCTGGATATAAAACTTTTTCTACTTTTGGGTGATCTTCAAGCCATTTGGCAATGGCTAAAGCATTTTTCTGGTGAGCTTCCATGCGAAGAGCCAAGGTTTTAAGGCTTCTTAGGGCTAAATAGCTGTCAAAGGGAGAAAGGACTGGGCCCATGGACTTAGAGAGAAACTTTATTTTTTCTGCAAGAGCATCAATATTAGTAACCACCACTCCAGCCAAGACATCACTATGTCCACTAATATATTTTGTGGCAGAATGAATAACAATGTCAGCTCCCAGAGAGAGTGGATTTTGAAAATAAGGGCTCATGAAAGTGTTATCTACAGCTGTTAAGATATTTTTTTTCGAAGCTATTTCAGTGATCTTTTTAATGGGGGAGATTTTGAGGGTGGGGTTTGAAGGGGTCTCCACCCAAATTAAACGGGTATTTGGTTGGATGGCACTTTCCAGGTTTTCGGCATTTGTTAAGTCCACATAGGAGAACTCAATACCATTATTTTTTATAACCTTGTCAAAAAGCCGAAAAGATCCGCCGTACATGTCATCACAAGCTATGACATGATCTCCAGATTTTAAAAGGTGCATAACGATTGTGGAAGCAGCACACCCTGAAGAAAAGGCAAATCCGTATTTGCCTTTTTCAAGAGTAGCTATGCATTTTTCAAAGGCCGTTCGTGTTGGGTTGCCGGCTCGACTGTAGTCGTATTCTTTAAATTCTCCAGGAGAAGGTTGTACAAAAGTTGTGGCCAAAGTGATGGGAGTCATAATGGCTCCAAAGGAAGGGTCGGGCTCTTGGCCAGCATGAATGGCAAGGGTTTCAAAGTGATAGTTTTCAGAAAGCATAGGCCGTTCTCCTTATTGTTCTTTATGGGTAAGATTATAAATATCTCGAAGTTGTTTTAAAAGCTGCGGAGCAGAGGTTAAAGGGAGGCAGCTTGGGCCATCACACTTGGCTTTCTGTGGTTCTGGATGAAATTCCAGAAAGACGCCATCGGCCCCTGCGGCTACAGCGGCTTTTGCGATTAAAGGCACTCCGTAACGTCGACCTCCGGTAGAAGTTTTTTGGCCGCCAGGAAGCTGAACGGCGTGAGTAGCATCTATAGTCACAGGGACACCCAATTGTTGCATTTCATAGATGGCTAGCATATCCACCACAAGGTTATTGTAGCCAAAGCAGGAACCTCTTTCGCAAAGAATAATGGAAGAAGAGTGTCCCATCACTTCGGTGATTTTATCTATGATGTTTTTGCTGTCCCATGGGGCCATAAACTGTGCTTTTTTAACGTGAATCAATCGTTGGTATTTTTGAGCAGCTTTGGATGTGGCAACAACAAGATCTGTTTGTCGGCACAGGAAAGCGGGGATTTGTAAAATATCCACTACTTGAGCTACAGGATCTGCTTGAAAAGGTTCATGGAGGTCTGTTAAAAGGGGTATATGGAGCTTGTCTTTAACAGTTTGAAGTATTTGAAGGCCTTTATCAAGTCCTGGTCCTCGATAGCTTTTGATGGAGGAGCGGTTGGCTTTGTCAAAACTGGCTTTGAAAGCAAAGGGTATATTCAGTTTTTCTGTGGTTTCTTTGAGAAAGTGTGCTGTTTCTAGAGCCAGGGATTCATCCTCTAAAACGTTGAGGCCTGCAAAACAGAAAAGGGTGTTTTGCTTTTTATATTGATTCATAAATAGGTACTCCTTTGGATTGTCTGGATTTTTTATACTCAGGGATCCTAGAAAAATCTATCACTCAAAATTATTCGGAGCGTTAGCCATTTGGCCATTATGTTTGTCAGAAAAGTTCCTAAGGGAGGCAATGAAGGGTTATTACGTAACAGGGAAAGCTTCTATGTTTTTATTTCAATTTAAAAAAGATAAGTTTTTTTATACAGAGCTTTTTTGTTGGTATTGATTTTTATACTTTTTTCTTTGTTAGTGTTGTCCCAGTCTTCTTTAGGGATGTGCAGTCCCTATATTTACCTTTCTGCCATGAAGAAGAGTTTATGCAAGGCTTCAACTGTTCTGGATATGCGTTTCACAAGAGAGTTCACGAAAATCTTTTGGAAACAGTTTTAAAATTTGAAAAGCAAATTCTAGAAAAAAGTTTAGATAAAAGCCCTTCTGGCAGGTTTTCTTAGGAGTTGGTTATTTACTCACATTATGGGTGTGGATAAGAAATATGCAGATGAGTTTTTTAAGAGGAGTGTTTTGGGACCCAATGTGGCAGTTTAATCTAATCATTCACTCAGATACGGACTTTCGTTTGAAGTAAAGAAATTTTTGATGTGGTTCTATTAATGTTTTAAACATCTTTTCCCGAAAAAGAAATTAAATAAAAAGTTGGAGTTTCTGCATGTTTCTATTAAAAGAACGAAGTTCTTTTTCAGCTTATAAGCCTGTTTTTAGGCTGCTCATTTTATTTGTTATTTCACTGGTTACTAGTTTTGTAATTGGTCTAAAACTTTTCAAAACAGAAAATATATCAGTGGCTTTATATGTTTTCTTGGCAATCGTTCCTTTAACTATTTCTTTTATTCTAATTTTATGGAATCAGCTAAGTCATTCAAAAAAAATCTTAAGACAACTAAATGAATTGAAAAAAGAAAAAGAAAAACTTGAGGAGTATCAAGCTCATTTAATGAAAGTAATAAATGATGTTGTCTCTGCTTTAAATCAAACCAGGGAGTCCTTGAAGAGTTTCAAGGAACAGATAAATAAGGCCTTTTTTAAAGAAAGAACTTTTACTCAAAATATTGAGTTTTTTAAAGATGGAACTAAGTCACTTCAAAATCAAATA
>RFKI01000051.1 GCA_003694355.1 Bdellovibrio sp. | reverse complement strand
TAATCTCGCATCTAAACCAAGTTCTTTCATATACTTAGCCACAGTATTTTCGCTCACAGAAAAACCCTTTGCTCTAAGCTCCCTATAAACTCTTGGAGATCCATAGGTTTCTTTGCTTTCTTGAAAAATCTCCTCAATGGCCTTGCAAATGGTCTTTTTCACACGAGGTCTTCTGGGCTCAATGCCTTTTCTCCACTGGTAATAGCTGCTAGAACTTACAGAAAAATACTTGCACAGAAAGCGAACTGGAATACAACAACTTAACTCCATGATTACTTCGAATCTCCCATGAGGTCTTTTGAGAAAATCGCTGTGCTTTTTTTAAACCCTATTGATTTCAAGAAGATAAGAGTTCTCTTTTTTAAGTCGCCGAACTTCCTTTTCAAGCTCCGCATAGGTCTTTTCTTTACCTTCACCAAGCTCTAGCTTTCTTCTCCATGAGTGAATGGTAGCCTCATGGACATCCAACTCCCGAGAGGCTTTAGAAAGCCCAATCTTCTTTGCTAACTCCACGGCCTCTCGTTTAAACTCCTCTGAAAACTGTCTTCTAGAGCGTCTTTTTTTCCCTTCTTCCACGGCTTCCCTCCTTCTGGGTTAGGGTTAAACCGCTTATACGAAAGTGTCCAGGATTTTTGGGGAACCCTAGTCTGTCTGTAATTACCAAGCGATTTTGACGGTACTTAATTACCAAGGGAAAGTGACGGTCACAATGCGTTAATCTCTTTTTTTGTGCTTAAATATTAAGCGCTAAAAAAGGGAGGAAGGATGATCGTTATGGACTCTAAAACACAACTTAAAATTGATGTGATAGCGAAAGTAAATCTTAAAAAAATCAACATAACAGATGCTCAAAAGTTACTTGGGAAATCCAGAAGAACAATTGAGAGGTATTTGCAAAAATATCGTAAAGAGGGAGTATCCTTCGTCATCCATAAAAACTCCCAAAAAAGTCCTCCCAACAAGATCCCGGAATCTTTAAAAAAACGAGTGCAAAAATTGATTAGAGAAAAATACTATGACTTTAACCTCTCTCATTTAAGAGAAAAGCTTCAAAATTGTGAACGAATTTATGTAAAAAGAGAAACCCTTAGAAAGTGGGCCCATGAAATCCATCATGTAAAAAGAAAACAACGACGCCGAATCACAGTAAGAAAAAAAAGAGAACGTATGAAAAGTCCAGGGCTGCTTGTTCAAATGGATGGTAGCCATCATAAATGGTTTGGCAACAAAGAAAGTTGTCTCATTGCTCTTATAGACGATGCCACAAGTGAAATTTACGGGGAGTTTTTTGAAGAAGAAACAACTCTTGGGTGCATGAGCGTTTTAAAGTCTTATCTTTTAAAAAAGGGGGTTTTTAGAGTGCTTTATGTGGACAAAGCAGGAATCTTCGGAGGAGCAAAAAGGTGTCATTTTTCTCAATTTCAACGGGCCTGTGAGGAGCTTGGAATTGAAATTATATTTGCTAATTCACCAGAGGCAAAAGGTCGAATAGAAAGAACTTTTAATACCTTACAAGATCGCCTTATTCCAGAGTTTCGTTTAGCCAATGTGAAGACTCTGGAAGAGGCTAATAAATATTTAAAACAAAAGTTTATCCCTCATTATTGGAACAAAAACTTTATGGTTAAATCCTTATCTGGAGTTTCTGAATATCGAGACATAAACCCTTCAAAGGTCAAAGAGGCCCTCAATATAAAAGAGTATAGAAAAATAAATAAAGATCATACTTTTAATTATAATGGAAAAGCCTATTTAATAAAAAACGTTTCTTCCTCTTTAGCGGGATATGAAGTTGAGGTGCGAACAAACTTTTTCGGAGAAAAAAGCTTTTTCTTTTCTGGTAAAAAACTGTTGGTTGAAAAAATAAAAAATCCTTCAAGAAGGAGTGTTGCGGAAATTGAAGCTCAAAAAAGAATAAAGGCTGTAAAATTAGCTCAAAAGCTTTCAAATGTGGCTGCGGCCTCAAGGAAAATGAAAGTTTCAAGACAGGCCATCTATCGCACACAAAAAATATTGGAAGAAAAAGGAGAAAAGTTTTTCTTAGAAACCTTTTTAAAAGATACTTATTGCAAAAACAAAAAGCTTCAGAGCAAAGAGCAGCTAGTAATACAGTTTTCGCTTAAAAACCCTCACCTTGGTGAAGACCAAGTGGCTTTGCATATAAGAAAATTAAATAATATAAAAATATCCAGCGGAACAGTGAGATACATTTGGACAAAAAATAATTTGCAGACTATGGCACTCAGAGTGAAAGCTTTACAACAAAGACCCTCTTAAAAATATCTCTATAAAATAAATGGTTTTTTTCTCGAAAAAACTTTAATCAGACCTTTCCTTCCCTCGAAGAATGTCGTCAAGGGTGAGGCGTGGCCGAACTGGTGTAACCCTTGACGAGTGATGAAGGGGGTGTATCTCCAAAAAGTTATCCACAATTTTATAGGAATTGACTTCTTGTGTCGACCGTTGCATAAACGTCAAAGTCGCTTGGTAATTATACCGTCATTTTACCTTGGTAATAACAGGAACCCTAGAGGGCAAAACATGGAAATTACACTCGAGAAACATAAAAAACTTTTTCTTTTTTTAATGGTGGTATTTTTGCCATTTTTTTATTCAAGTCAAAGTCAGGCTATTCCAGCATTTGCTCGCTCTCATAAGATATCGTGCACGTCCTGTCATGCTGCCTTTCCATCCTTAAACTCTTTTGGACGAGCTTTTAAAACGAATGGGTATCGAATTCAACCAGTATCTGCCTCTACAGTGAATTCTGATTTTTCAAAAAGTGTCAGTCAATTTCCCATTGCTATGGCTGTAGTTTCTCGACCTTATTTGCATTCAGAGCCTGGGGGATCAGCAAAAGGTACAACAGAAATTCGGGCTATTCATGAAGGTGAGCTTTTTGTTGGGGGAGTTCTTTATAAAAAGATTTCTGGATTTTTTGAAATGGAGACAGAAGGAGAAGATGGTTTTGGTGTAGCGACTGAACACATGACTTTGAATTATGATTATAGTGATAATGTGCATTTTCAAATGGCATATGCTCCTTCTTTCTCTGCAGATCCATATGATACTTTGTCTAATATGAGAAATCTTTCTGTAGAAGATTATAATATTACAAGCGACACCTTTAATTATGATTCAACGGTATATAGAAATGCTGACAATGATGGAAAGCTTCAACATCCTAGGCAGCAATTTTCGGTTTTTGGAAGAGTTCTGAACAATCAATTGTTTTATAATTTAGGTGTTGGAGGATTGACTGAGGATAAAATTGGCAGTGAATCGACAACGGCCTTTGCTCGTCTGGCTTTTGATTTTACCCCTTCCCTTATGTTAGGGGGCTTTTATCTTTCAGGGACATGTGACACAAATATGAGTGTGGATGGGGGAGCCACTTGTAATGTTGGTAACACAATAGCTACTAAAAATCGTAATTTTACAAGAAGTGGTTTTGATTTTCAGTTGGATTTTAATAAGTTTCGTTTTACTTCTGTTTTTCTTAAGGCTACGGATGATGGCTTTAATTCAGGAGCAGACCAAACCAATTCTGACTATTATATACAAATGGTTTATTTTGGAAATGCTTCTAATCATCAAATTGTTCCCTTGCTTCGTTACCAGTCTTCAGAAAATAATAATGGCAAGGATGTAACAAAACGTGTAATTGCTGGTGTCACTTGTTATGTACAACAGAATTTTAAGGCAACTATTGAGTATGGTACGGACACAAGTGTTCCTGCTGGAGCCGATAAGTCTTCCAATACTTCTTTACAGTTTGTTGCAGCTTTCTAAGGAAATTTAATGATGACTAAGGGGGGTGCTATAACACCCTCTTTAGTTCGATGAAGGGCAGTCAAGTTTTTTCAACTTTTAGACGTTTTGTTGACCTCTATCAATCCTTATTAAAGTTCTTATAGGACATAATTGTTTTGGAGATATTTAAGGTTATCGTGGTGTGTATAAAAGATCTTTTTTAAAAAAAAGAATCAAAAGAATAGAATTGATGCTTGGCGTTTTATTTCTGTATGGGTAAAAAGTTGGCATTTGTCACTTTTTCTCATACTGTTGTTCTATTATTATGAAAATCTTTTTCTTTGGGTGCTTTTTTCTTCCAGCTTTGTCATGGGCGGCTTTTCAGCCCTCTGATTTATGGTTGAAAGGTCTTAGCATGGGGCTGGGAGCTTCTTATTTCCAAACCACTGCCAACTTTACAGAAGCTTATGGGGAGTTTGAGCGGCTTTCCAGAGATGGTGCTTTTCAGGTTCTGGAAAATACGCTGTTTATGGAGTATGGCTTTGGAGGTGGTTGGAAAGTTCAAGGGGCTGTAAAAGGAAGCTATG
>RFKI01000050.1 GCA_003694355.1 Bdellovibrio sp. | reverse complement strand
TCCGAACCTCCTTTTGCATCTATTCGTCGGGATTCGGGCTTGCCCGTACTAGAAGTTTGGTTAACCTTTTCTAAAGGTTAAATGGCCGAAGGCCTATCTAGGATTTTGGCTCAGCCTTTTGATAAAAGGCTGACCGCCTTTTCTAAAGGTGGCCGGAAGCCTTTTATAATCTCCTGAATAAGTATTTATGCGGGTGCTATCATGGAAGAGAATATTACAAATCCGGAAAATGTGAAGGAGTCGCAACAGCTCATAACACAGGAGCAACCATCTCCTCAACCAGTAATTGAGCAGTCACAACAATCATTTCAGGAGGAAACTCAACCACAACAGCTTGAGAAGAAAGAAGAAGAGGCAATAGCTGATGATGTTGTAAGCGACGATGATGAGATACTTAAGTTCATAGAAGAGAGCGAGCCTAAGATATATGTTGTTGGAGCGGGAGGTTCTGGCTGCAACACTCTCAATAGGCTCTTTGAGCTTTCTGTTGATGGAGTAACAACAATAGCAGCCAATACAGATGCGAGGCACCTCCTCCACATAAAGGCTAATAGGAAGATACTGTTAGGCAAGAAATTAACGAAGGGGAGGGGTTGTGGTAGTTTCCCAGAATGTGGAGAAAAGGCTGCAGAGGAAGCTGCTGATGACATAAAGAAGTCCTTAGCTGATGCTAGTATGGTATTCGTTACTTGTGGTCTTGGTGGAGGCTCAGGGACAGGAGCAGCTCCAGTGATAGCAAAGATGGCCAAGAGAGATATGAATGCCCTTACTGTTGGCGTGGTAACGCTCCCATTCTCCTCAGAAGGTAGGATGCGTTATGAGAACGCTATGAAAGGTTTGGAGAACTTGAAGAGGAGTGTTGATACTCTCATAGTCATTAAGAATGACAAGCTTCTCAACTTAGCCCCAGACTTGCCACTTAATACTGCATTCAAGATATGTGATGAGGTGTTAGCTGGCTCTGTAAAGAGCATAGTGGAGCTTGTCACGCAATCCGGCATGGTAAATGTTGACTTTGCGGACCTTAACACTGTTCTCAAGGAAGCAGGCTATGCGGTAATAGGTGTGGGAGAGGCTACTGTTGATGTGCCAAGAGAAGATAGGGCGAGGATAGCGATAGAGACAGCATTGCAGAGCCCTCTGTTGGATGCTGACATAACAAATGCCAAGAAGGTCCTCGTCAATGTCGTTGGCGGAGAGGACTTGTCCCTTAAGGAAGTTGAGTACATAGTTGCGGAGGCGGCTAAGAGGGTTGCTCCGGATGCCCACATAATATTCGGTTCAAGGATAGATCCAGCGATGAAGAGCGCCGCATTGAAAGTCCTTGTTGTCTTAGCCGGTGTTCAGTTTGAGGATTTTGGGGAGTCTGGCGATGCTGATTACTCAGACTTGAAAATAGATATGGTGTGATTATATGAAGAGAGTTCCAATACTAAAAGATGTTGCTTTCATACTCAAATGGATAAAATGGCCCACTAAGATGGAGGTTTCCAACAAGGCCTGGATTGTGGGAGTGCTGATGCTAGCCATCGGCATAACGGGATTCATAATAAAAACCATTATGTCTATAATATAGAAGGAGGTTATTCTTATGGTATTTTATACAGCAAGAGTTGCAACAAAGCAGGAGAAGATAGTGGCGATGATGTTGGAGCAGAAAGCAAAGGTGAACGACATCCCAGTCTTTGCCATACTATATAATGAGAATGTCAAGGGTTATATATTCATAGAGACAGACAATGAGAACGCTGCATACTCTCTTGTTAATGGCGTTAAGCATGTCAAGGGATTATTGCCAAAACCACTCTCATTTGAGGACATCGCAGGTATGGTCAAGTTTGAGAAGCCTAAGAAGGCAGAGATAAACATAGGAGACATAGTGGAGATAGTCTCCGGTCCTTTCAAGGGAGAAACTGCCAAGGTTGTTTCTTTGGATAAGAACAAGGATGAATATACGATATTGCCACTTGAGGCTGTCATAGCCATTCCAGTTAGGTTAAAAGGAAAGAACTTGAAATTAAGCAAAAAAGCAGAGGAATCAGAATAGGAGGAAGAACCCTATAAGGATAAGCAGGAGCGTTGTTGGCATAACTAATTTAGTAACTGCCCACGTGCTATTTATTGTTGCTATTATCTCTGAGAGTTGATGCTCTCCGAGCACTTTGAGCTCGCTCTTTACTAGGAATGTCTCAGCACTTGCCCTGCTTTTTGTTGCTATTGCCTTATCCATTAGCTTAGCGATTTCCTTCTCATCCTTTTTACTTATATCACAGTCATTTACCGCTCCTTCAACAGCATTTTTGCCGTGTGTGTCTGTTGTGCATACAATTGTTGCATAACCTCTTTCCTTCCCCATTTTCTCTATGCTCTCCCTTGATTTATTCTTTATGCCGTTCGTATCTATGCTAACAAGGATTACTTTCCCATTACCTTCAAACACCGCAACAGAGACTCCCCCCTTGTCTATTGTATTG
>RFKI01000049.1 GCA_003694355.1 Bdellovibrio sp. | reverse complement strand
TTAATCTCTTCCATGCTATCTAGGTTTTTTTTATCAATCACAATATGTCCTTCAAAAAATTTTTTCTTATCATCAAGCCTCCATATGTGCACATGATGAACTTCTTTTACCAAAGGATGCTGTGACAACGTCTCACAAACTTCTTTTACATTAATTTCATGAGGAACAGATTGCATCAGAATAAGAACACTTTCTTTTATAAGATAATAAGAATGATAAATTACATAGATAGAAATGCCTATGCCCGCCAAAGAATCTATAAAATAAATCTTGGTGTAAAGGATAATAAAGCCAGAAATCAAAACAACGACAGAGGCCATAGCATCTGTAAGATTGTGTAAAAAAGCAGCCTTGATATTCAAACTTTCCCTGGAGCCTTTAAAGGTCAAAAAGGCTGTGAGCAAATTTATAATAAGGGCCACGCCCGACACCCACATCATCATGCTTTCATTCACTTCTCTTGGAGAGTAAAGTCTTAAAACAGATTCATAAATAAGATATAAACCAACAAGCAAAAGAGACGTGCTGTTAATGAGAGCTCCTAAAATTTCAGCTCTTCTATAGCCATAGGTCATGCGCTCATTGGCTGGAATTCTTGCAATCCTTCTTGCAAAGGCCGCAACCCCTAAAGCCCCGGCATCACTGAAGTTATGGGCTGCATCGGCAATGAGGGAAACACTTCCTGAAACAACTCCCGTCACCACCTGCACAACTGTTAACAGCATGTTGATCAGAAAAGACCACCACAAGGCGCGACCATACAAGTCGGAAGAATGATGATGTGAATGTGAGTGCAATTTCAAACTCCCATTTCAATACAAAGATTATAGATGATTTAACCCCCCTTGAGATAACAATTTTTTCTCTGAAGCCTGATAAAAATAAATGGACAAGGGCAAAAGCAAGAAGGCCCAAGAGAGACAAACAATAACATTTCCTTTTAAACCAAATTCACTGGGAGTCCCAGAAAGTCCATAGCGAAAGATTTCCAGCCCATGACGAAAAGGTAAAAAATTTCCAATAATTCTCAGCCACTCTGGGAGCAGAGATAGAGGGAAGTACACACCTGAAAGTATGGCTAAACCCAAAGAACTCACCACCCCCACCAAATTCACTCTTTTCCATAAAAGAAGAGATGACACACTGATGAGGCTTAAACACTGAGAAATAAAAAAAATAACAAGAAGAGAAAAAAACACAAGCACACCATTGTAAATAGATAAAGAATAGTTAAAAACCATTGCCGCTAAAAGGAGAAGGCCTATGCTTTTCAAAAAGGCCTTTAAACATCCAATCCAACCGATGCTAAGAAAAATTTTCCAATGAGAAAGCGGCCCCTGCAAAATGGGCTCAAGAACCCCTTGCATTCTCCAATCATGAAGATAACTTGCAGAACTATTTACAAAAGACTGATAAAGAAAACTAAAAGCCAATCCTTGAGTGACAAATCCAAAATATTCGAAATCTAAGGTTTTTGACTGATCTAACATGAGAGAAATATAAAAAAACAAAGATAACAAAACTACTAGGTGAAATAGTTGTATAAAAATAAGAAACCGATATTTTTTTAAAGACTGTAATTCCAAAAGAAGGGCTGCTTTAAAAAATAACCACATTTTTCACTTATCCCGAAAAGTTAATATCCAATGGTCCTCTATAATTTCTTTTACCTCAAGACCAGCATGGTCGACTTCTTTTAAAAAAGAATCTTTATCTTGATAAAAATGAAAATAAAATAATTTTTTTTCTATATTATGGGGCCCTAAAAAAGATCGAGCTGTGTCTCCTTTTTCCCATTCAAGCCCATTGAGCTTCCATCGCCACTTTAACAAAAAGGACGCCCATTGATACAAAGACATTCTTTTAAAAGGAAAAATATCAGGGGCATAAATCAAATAGCCCTCTTTCTTCAAAAAATGGGCAGCTCGCTTCAAAAAAAGTACCCTGTTCTGAAACCCCCCTTGATGTGCCCTAAAACACCTGCTGAAATAAAAACACCATCAAATGAATGATCTGTTTTAAATTCAAACAAATCCGAACACACAAAACGAATTCCACGGCTAGAAGCAGGCAATAGACTATTGGCTGCTTGAATCATGGCAGAAGACAGATCAAGACCTGTAACTTTAAAGCCTTGCTTCCATAAATCTATAGACTCTCGCCCAGCCCCACATCCCACTACAAGTAAAGAAGATCCCTTGGGAAAAGATTGAAGAAGGGCAGCTCTTTCATCGCTATATAGTCCATAGGAAACAATCTTTGAATGATGCTGGACTTCCACAGGATCTTGATACCGCTCTTTAAACCCACTCTCATAATCATGGGTTAACTGAGGGGAAACCAGTAATTGATAAAGCTGATGACATCTTCTAAAAAAAGCTCCTTTCCCCTCCAACATACTCTTTACTTTCTATTCCCCTTTATATACGATAATATCGTGACTATTTATAAAAGAGCAACAAATATAGCTTTTAACAAAATTGACAACTCTGTTGTTGTTATCCAGCTCGGCAAAGAACGTCACTTTCATGAGCTAAATGAAAGCGCCTCTCTGCTATGGGAGTCTCTTCCTGCCTCTAGAGAAAAACTCATTGAGATTTTTCAAAACACCTATGATGCTCCCATAGAGCAAATTCATGCAGACATAGAAAACTGTCTCCAGCATATGATAAAGCTCTCCCTTGTAGAACCTGAATCATGAACAAAACCTCTCAACACTCCTCTTTTATAGAAGTGGTTGAAGTTCAAGGACAAAGCATGTGGCCTTATCTAAAAGATAAAGATTTACTTGTGATAAAAAAGCCCCCCTTTAAGTTGGAAGTGGGGAACATTTACCTTCTTGCTAACAAAAAAAATAAAAAACAACTTGTACATCGTTTTTTGCCAGATCGCAGTTTTAAAGGAGATAATAATTTTTATCCAGATCACATCGCCTTTGGAGATCTCCAAGTGATTGGACATGTGACCCATCGAATTCATAAACAAAAATGGATCAACTTGCACTCTAATCACCTTCTAAAACTACACAAGACGATGGCATTGTTTTCCTATCAAAAAGAACACAAAAAACTTTTAAGACCATTTGTTTACTTATATGCTTTTATTTTAAGATATCTTGAGGAAAAAATACAATGACTCAACCCTCTTCACGAGTTTTTCAAAAAGCCTGGGAAAAGAATATTCCCCTCAATGTTACCATTGAACTTTCCCTAAAGTGCAACCTTAAATGCTCTCATTGTTACAACTTCAATAGAGCCGAGCCCCCACCGCAAGTTAAAAACCCTCTCTCCCCTTTTCAAATGCACACCCTGCTTGAAGAACTCCATCAAGCCGGAACGCTCATTGTTTCTTTTACCGGGGGAGAACCCCTCCTGCACCCTCATATTTTTGACTATATTTCTTATGCCAGAAAGTGCCATCTTGTGGTAAGGCTAAAATCCAATGGCACCCTTTTAACCAAATCCCTTGTCAAGAGACTCCTACAGGCTGGAGCAAATGATATAGAAATCAGCCTTTATGGGGCAAGCCCACAAACACATGAACACATTACACAAATTCCTGGGTCTTTTAAAAAAACCATACAGGGTATTCAAAATGCAAAAGCTCTCGGCCTTTTACCCAAAATCAGCCTTGTACTCCACCACTATTGTGTAGAAGAGTTTCCACAAATGATTCAACTGTGTGATGACCTCAACGTAGATTACAACCTTTCAACAGAAATCACCTCTAGATATGATGGAACGTCCTCTCGAAGAAAACTTCAACTCACCCCCTCTGATTTGTGGACGCTGTACTCTGGTCCTTATTCCTATCTTTTTAAAGGTCATGTTAACCATCGCCCCTCTGTTCAATGCGGCTGTGCTCGTGTTAATTGTGGCATTGGATCAGATGGGACGGTTTATCCTTGCATTGGCGCCCCCATCCCCTCTGGCAGTCTTCATGAAAAAAGTTTCTTGGATATCTGGAATC
>RFKI01000048.1 GCA_003694355.1 Bdellovibrio sp. | reverse complement strand
GGGTATACTGCTCTTCGAGGGTCCACACCTTTACCATCAACCCAGGCGCGGCAGTCATAAGGACCTGCACTAACAAACCAGCAGCTAGTGGGGGGCACAGGACCTGTAACCACTTCTCCATTGTCATAGAAGTTGTCATACCAGAGAGAGCCACTTACGGTATCTAACGGTCCAGCGCCATCGCCCAAATCAGTGACGCCGTCAATAACAAGGATAATGCTCCCATAGTTATCTTGAAAAAAACCGTGATAAGCAGGACGTCCATTTGAAGGGTTTGTAAACCATATATTGTACTTGTTGTTCTCTTCATTATTAGTAACAAGACCACCTTGTCGTGCCAGGGAGGTGAAGCTTCCAGAACCGTGGTAGCCAGCATCTATAAATTCAATGGAAACAGTGCCGCCATAGCCTTGGCCCATTTTTTTAAGATCAATGTGTATTTTCACATCTTGAGGGTTGCTTAAGGGGCGCAAGGTAAAGTCCGAAAAGGTGCTAATGCTTGTGATTTGTAAGGGCACTTGATCTCCTGAGGAAACAGAAGAAAAACTGCCATTTCCTCCAGGGACCCAATCTCTTTGAGTGTCTGGCAAGAGACCCACGGGAACGGTGTTCCCGGGAGCCTTTTCTTTGGCGCATCCCAGAGCCCATATAGTTAAAAGCATTAGAATAAATGTTTTCATTTCTCTCTCCTGATTTCCTCTTTTCTCTGTTTTTTGCTGTGACGGTCTGATGGGTGAGACGAGCAGAATTGCTACTTCCTTTTAGAGCGATCTTTGTGCCATCCGCAGCTTTTTCTGTAACTATATGAAAATATTGAGTTTTAATGGTTTTGGTGAGAGGGTGGGGAGGTGTCAAAAATCTGGAAAGCGCCCACTTTTGTCACTTTATGAGTTTTTTTCATTATTTGTTGCAATATTTTTTGTGCAGGGTTAAGTGTTGAAAATTATTGTAAGAGAGCTTATAAATCGACTTTAAATTCATGTGCAAGAGGAGCTGGAATGAAGAAAAAAGGAAAAGTAGCAAGATTTAAGATCCAAAGACGCTTGGGTACAGAGCTGCCAGGGCTTGGTAAGCCGGGAGCCTTGGAAAGACGACCTTATCCTCCAGGTGAGAACGGGAATAAACGGCGTAAGTTTTCTGATTATGCTTTAAGGTTGGAGGAAAAACAAAAAATTCGTTTCCATTATGGCTTGAGAGAAGAGCAGTTACGACGCTTTATCCGTGATTCCAAAAGAGGAGCCAGTACCAACTGGGTGAATAAACTGATTGGTCTATTGGAGCGTCGTTTGGACAATGTGGTATTTCGTTTGGGGCTAGCGCCAAGTATTCGTTCTGCCCGTCAGCTTGTGAGTCACAAACATGTGCTTGTGGATGGGAAAGTGGTTAATATTGCTTCTTATGTTGTTAAGCCAGGACAAAAGGTTTCTTTAAAAGAAAAAGCTTATGAAAACCAGATTGTTTTAAGAGCTAAAGAAGCTCCTCGCCTTGAGGTGCCAGATTTTCTCCGAAAAGAAGAGGAAAATGGAAAGGCTGTCGGCATTGTTCAGGCTATTCCTGGTGTTGAACATGTGCCTTTTACATTTGATGCCGGTTTGTTTACAGAGTATTACGCTGCAAGAAAAGTTTAAAAATAAGCTTTTAATCCTTAGCTTGAGAGGCCCACTTTTCCCAAAACAAGAGGGCCTTTTTTCTTTCTTCTTCACTCATTTCTTCTTTTATAAGAGGCCCTTTAGGGTTTCGTATTCTTAATGTTTTTGAAATGAAGTATTGAAGGTCGGGAGAAGAAGTTTGGCGGAGAGCTTTGACCAGCACTTTCATGGTTGCAATGCTGGGATGTTGTCGAAGTTGGTAAAGGACCATTTTCTTGAACTCCTCAGAGTCTTTGGGGTCCAATAAGCGTTGTTGAAAAGCTCGTTTTATGGCGGGCGTCCAGCTGGATTGGAGCTGGAGAAGCGCTTTTTTTCGCACCTTTAAAGGAAGAGAGGGGTTGGCTACTTGGGAGAGTAGAGGGTGGCGGGCATCAAACCAAATATCTTCAGAGAGGTCACTCCAAAATGCCCAAGCAGAAGATGCAATCAACCATTGGGTTTTGGGAGACTTTAAGACCCATTTGCCATCGGGTAAATGATAGAAAAGGTATTCTTTGTTGGATGTTTTTACAGTCAGCCCTGGCTCCATATCTTGAACCATTCCAAGGAATAGTCTGGCATCAATAGGGAAGTTGGTAACGGAGTTGAGAAATTTATTTAGAAAAATGGCATTGTGAAAGACTGTGGGATCAGCAGGAAGCCATTCTTCTTTTTGTTTTTTAAAGACAATAATCTTCTTATTACCTTGCCATACTTCAAATTCATCTTTGATTTTAAGAGAGTCTTTTTTCTTTCCAATAAACCAGCTTTTATGAAGAGGAAGAAAAAATAAGCCATTTCCTTCAACCTGAAGGCAACCATGATTCTCATCTTCTATAATTCGTTGTTGAATGTAAAAGGAGCGAGTTGTTTTTATTTTTTGTGTTTTGTGAGTAATGACAATATCTGCTTTATTAAGATCTCCAGGACATTCTGTCTCAAAGCTTTTCCTGAAGAAATCCAAAAAAGGCTCAAAGGTTTCTGCAGACACTTTTTTCTTTCCATAATAGAAATGAGCGCCTTTTTGCTGGAGACGGAAAGAGTCTAAGGAGCTTTTAAAGGTCCATGTAGATGAGGCTCCTAAAGCACTTAAAGAAAAGGTCAGTCCTATTCCAAAAAGTAAAAGAATTTTTTGTATGGCGCTCATATACTTTATGCTCTCATAAGAAGTTGCAGAGTTAAAATCATAGTTGCAAAGCAATAAAACCATGGTCTAGAGCGGGGGAGGTGTTTGTTTGTCTTATTCTTATAAGTTATACTTTTAGAGTCTTTAAAATCATTTCAGGGAGAAACATCATGGAAACTTTATTCAATGAATCTGGATTTTTGTTAGGGATGCCGTGGTGGGGGGGCTACTTAATTTTTATTTTGGCACCCTTACTATTAGCTTTTTGGGGCTCTCCTTTGTGGGTGTGGACCCTTTTTGTTGGTTTTTTGTTATTTGGGTTTCAGGTTTCTCTTGGGGCATGGGTAGCTTTTATCATTTTAGCGTGCATTTTTAATATCCCTTTATTACGACGTTTGTTGGTAACTCACTTCATTCTAAAGATTATGAAAGGGGTTATTCCTAAAATTTCAGAAACAGAAAGAGTGGCTTTAGAAGCTGGTGTGGTATGGGCCGAAGCAGAACTTTTTTCTGGGCGTCCTAATATGAAGAAATTGATGAGTGAGCCTTACCCCACACTGACTGAAGAAGAAAAGGCCTTTATGGAAGGGCCTGTTGAAGAGCTTTGTTACAAATTAAATGACTGGAAGATCTGGAAAACAAGAGAGCTTCCTGATGAAATTTTTCAATTTATAAAAGAAAAGAAGTTTTTAGGGATGATTATCCCAAAGGAATATGGAGGGTTGGGTTTTTCCGCTTTGGCTCATAGTGAAGTGATTCAAAAAGTATCGAGTCGTTCTATCACCGCTTCAATAACCATTATGGTTCCAAACTCTTTAGGGCCAGCCGAATTATTAATTCATTATGGAACTCAGGAGCAAAAAGAAAAATACTTGCCTCGCTTGGCAGATGGACGAGAAATCCCTTGCTTTGGACTGACAGAGCCTCAGGCAGGCAGTGATGCAGGAGCGATTCAGGCCGAAGGTGTTTTATTTAAGGGAGAGGATGGAGAGATCTATATTCGCTTAAATTGGAATAAGCGGTGGATCACATTGGCTGCGATTTCTACGCTAATTGGTTTAGCCTTTAAGCTTAAAGATCCAGATAATCTATTGGGGCGCGGTGAAAATTTGGGAATCACTTGTGCCTTAATCCCGTCGGATACAAAAGGTGTGGTGCTTGGGCGCCGTCATGACCCCATGACCATTCCTTTTTACAATTGTCCAACACAGGGCCATGATGTTGTGGTGAAGGCCGAAGACGCTATTATTGGTGGGTTGAAAATGGCGGGCCATGGCTGGAAAATGTTAATGGAGTCTTTAGCTGCAGGAAGAGGTATTTCACTGCCGGCTCAAAATACAGGAGGCATTAAACTTTGTGCTCGAGCGGTGTCGGCTCATAGTTTGATTCGTAAACAGTTTGGGGTGTCTATTGCCAAGTTTGAAGGCGTGGAAGAACCATTAGCCCGTATTGCTTCTAGTGCTTATTTTGTTGAAGCTTTGAGGCGTTACACCATTAGCCCTTTGGATCAAGGCATTAAACCTCCTATTGTGACAGCCATGGCTAAGTACAATGCCACAGAACAAGGCCGTAAAACAGTGGCCGATACGATGGACGTTTTTGGGGGTGCTGGTATTTCTTTAGGCCCCAAAAATTTGGTGGGCATCCCTTATATGTCCATGCCCATTGGTATTACCGTTGAAGGAGCGAACATCTTAACAAGAACTCTTATGATTTTTGGGCAAGGCGCTCTAAGGGCTCATCCCTTTGCATTTAAGGAAATTGATGCGGTTTTAAAAGGGGATGTGGTTGCTTTTGATCAGGCTTTCTGGGGACATATTGGACATCTGGTGCATAACTTTGGAAGAACTGTTCTTTTAAGCTTAACTCGAGGGCGTTTGGGAAGTCGTGGTTATGGTGGGCCCATGGCCAAATATTTTAGAAAGCTTTCTTGGGCTTCGGCTTCATTTGCTTTATTTGCTGATATTGCCATGGGACTTTTAGGTGGACGCTTGAAATTCAAGGAAAAGATCACGGGGCGTTTTGCTGATATTTTTTCATGGCTTTATATAGCCACAGCTGTTTTACGTCGCTTTGAGTTTGAAGGTCAGCGCAAAGAAGACCTGGCTTTGGTGCGGTACTCTTTAAAACTAGCCTTTATGAATATTCAGAAGGCTTTCGATGGAATTCTTGCAAATTTTGATGTTCCATTTGTTGGATGGATTTTTAAAGGACCGATTCGGTGGTGGTCTCGTTTGAATTCTTTAACAGATGGCCCCTCAGATCGTTTGGGACACTTGGTGGTGAAGGCCCTCTTAGATAAAGAAGTTCGAGATCGTTTATCTGAAGGTATTTTTGTGCCTAAGAACACAGAGGACCAGCTTTGTCTTTTGGATAAAACCTTTGAGCTTATTAAACAAACAGAACACTTAGAAAAGAAGATCAGAAAAGCCATCAAGAAAGGGGAATTGCCTAAAACAGATAAAGCTTCAGAGCAAATTGACTTGGCTGTCTCTAAAAACATTTTAACTCAAGAAGAGGCTGAACAGTTAAGAAAGCTTGAAGAATTGCGATGGGAAGCTATTCAAGTGGATGATTTTTCTGAAGAAGAGTATAAAAACGCTGTTTGTTAGAAGCAACAAGGTCCTGTATGCCAGGCTTTCGGTTGTAGGAAGGCCTCAATACCAATTTTAGAAAGCGTTGACCCTATTCCAGAGTGCTTTCTCCCGGTCCAGGGCAAAAAGGGAGAAACGCGGTCACTGCAATTCCAATAAACTGTCCCAGCATTGATTTTCTCTAGAATTTCATCCGCTCGTTTTTTGCTATTGGAAAATACGCCTGCTGTAAGACCATAAGAAGTGTCATTCATCAACTGAATGGCTTCTTCATCGGATTTTACCTTTTGAATGCCAATAATGGGGCCAAAACTCTCTTCCGTCATAACAGTCATTTTGTGGTGAACATGTGTGAGAACAGTTGGCGGAAAAAAGAAGGGATTTTTTTTGTAAAAATCAGGAGTGGGAGCCTGGTAGGCTAAATGGGCTCCCTTTTGTAAAGCGTCTTTTACTTGTTTTTTTAAAACAACCACTTGCTCCTTTCGGGTTAGAGGCCCCAGATAGGTCTCTTTACTTAGAGGGTTATCAATAATCATTTTTTTAGCAGCTTGAATAAAGGCTTCAACAAAAGGCTTGTAAATTTTTTGATGAATATAAAGTCGCTCTACAGAACAGCAACTTTGTCCATTGTTATAGAAAACCCCATCAGCAATAGATTGAGCCGCTGCTGAAATATTTTTAATATCTGCTCTGACATAAACAGGGTCTTTCCCTCCTAACTCTAATTGAAGGCGGATCATATGAGGGCAAATCATTTGAGCAATGGCTTTTCCTGTTTTATAAGAGCCTGTGAAAAAAACGCCTTGAAGAGGTGTTTGAAGAAGTTTTTGACCGACACGCCCCGGGCCTAAAGCCAATTGAAAAGCTTCTTTGGGAATTCCTGATTTCCAGAGCAAGCGAGCAATGTTTTGTCCAGAGAGGAGACTGTGTTCAGAGGGTTTATAAAAGACCGTGTTTCCTGTTAGGAGGGCTGGGATAAAAACATTGGATCCCACAAAGTAAGGGTAGTTCCATGCTGAAATATTGGCAATGACTCCCAGAGGCTCTCTAGTGATGCGGCCAGGAGCTTCTGGGACTTCCAAGGGGCGTAAGATCTCTTGTGTGTGATCCAGAAAAAACTGAATACGTCGAGTGGTTTGTTGGACTTCATAAAGGGCTTGGGTGATGGGCTTTCCTGTTTCTAGGCAGAGATCTTTAGCGAGTTTGTGTTTATTTTCCAGAAGAAGTTTTTGGAATTGACGAATGCAGGACTTTCTTTGAGAAAAGGGAGTGGTTTGCCACTTTAAAAAACCTTTTTGTAATTTCTGAGATTTGAGCTGTAAAGAAGCCAGGGTGTCTTCTTTAACTTCTTTGATGATTTTTTGAGTGGCTGGGTTAATAACTTTCATCCCTTAACTCTCCTTTTTGACTTGTTTTAAGAAGTACTGAATCAATGCTTGAGGGTTTGCAACTTTCTCTGTAGAGGTGCTGTTTTGAGCCTTGGCCTGAGAGATTTTTTGCATGAATTCAGGGTGCCATTGAACACCTAAGACGAAGGGGCTTTCCTTGGCATACCGTAAAGCTTCTATGATTCCATCTTCAGCACATTGTGCTTCTACAATTAAATCTTGGCCGAGGTCCTTAATGGCTTGGTGATGAACGCTGTTAACCAGAAGTTGAGATTGCCCAGGGTAGATTTTTTTTAGATGAAATGCGTTCTCGGTGAGTTGAATGTGATGGAAAAGTTTATCATAAATAACGGCATCACGATGTTTAAGGGCCCCTTGGATTTGAGTGGGAATATCTTGATAGAGAGTGCCTCCACAAGCAACGTTAATCAGTTGAGCTCCACGGCAAATTCCTAAAATAGGTTTTTGAAGTTCCAAGGCATTTTTAAAAATATCAAGTTCAAGAGCGTCTCTTTCTGGATCATACTCACTGTTTTTCAGTAAAGGTGTTTCTCCATAAAGCTGAGGATGGATATCTGTTCCTCCAAAGAAAATAAGAGCATCTAGATTTTCAATCAACTTTTTCAAACGAAAGCTTTTAGGGGGCTGGGGGATTAAAACAGGCAGGTGTCCTGCGTTTAGAATCCATTGAGCCATTTCTTTTTCATAGTAGATGAGAGTTTTTCGTCCAAAGGTTTTTCGTTTAATGTCTGGTTGAAAAAAACTGGGTGTGATGCCGATTTTTAAGAGATTCATGGGTTTATCT
>RFKI01000047.1 GCA_003694355.1 Bdellovibrio sp. | reverse complement strand
TCTTTTCTTTTAAGTTTTCTTTGTTGGAATTTAAGACCCGTTTGGGGAGATGACATCCAAGGCGCTTGTACGGTGGAAATGAGCATTTCAGAGGCTATAGGTCCTGCCACACTAGATTTTGTGCAGCGAGGGATTAAAAAAGCTGTTACAGAGCATTGCTCCTCTTTGTTGGTTATGATCAATACCCCAGGGGGAAGCCTTCATTCTACACGCCTGATTGTTAAAGAAATCCTTAACTCTCCCATTCCTGTGCTTTGTCTTGTGGGGCCTGCGGGAGCTCATGCAGGCAGTGCGGGGGCTATTATTTTACAAGCTTGCCATGTGAATGGAGCTATGGAGGCCACAAATATTGGGGCTGCGACTCCTATTATGGCAACAGGACAGGATGCGGCTAAAGATCTCAGAAAAAAACTGATCAATGATACTGTGAGTTGGTTGGATGGTTTAACGGCTTTAAGGGGACGTAATAAGGAGTTTGGAAGAGAAATTATCACAAAGGCTAAGGCTGTTTCGGCAAAAGAAGCCTATAAGATTGGTGCTATAGATGCCCTTGTTTCTTCCAAAGAGGCCTTTTTGGAGTTTGCCAAGGGGCGAGAAGTCAAAATGGATGGACAGCGTCTTCAAAAAGTGGAGGTGGGGCCTCTGATTCTTTTTGATCAGGATATTCGTTATAAAACGGTCGCTTTTTTGACAGACCCTCAAGTTGCTTACCTGCTATTAATGGCGAGCTTAGGACTTTTATATTTTGAACTGACTCACCCAGGGATAATCGCTCCAGGAGTGGCTGGGGGTATTGGACTGATTATTTCCATGGTGAGTTTGCATAAGTTAGATGTCACCTGGGGTGGACTTATGTTAATTCTTTTGGGTCTACTTTTTATGTTGGCAGAAGCCTTTGTTCCTAGTTTTGGGGCATTGGGTATTGGAGGAATTATTTCTTTTTTTATGGGAAGTTTATTTTTATTTGATGAGTCTTCAGGACATCAGTTACCCATGGAATTGATTGCTCCTACCACACTTGTTTTAGGTATATTGATGATTATTGTGGCTTATCTGGCTTTTCAAACAAGAAAGGTCAAAAAAAGAGGAGCTTACGATAGTCTCATTGGCCAGGAAGGCAAAGTGGTGAGTGTGAACCGTGGAGGTCAGGAAGGCTTGATGGAGGTTTTTGGAGAAACCTGGAAGTTTTATTCTCAAACCCCTGTGCATAAAGGTGACTGTGTTAAAGTGACAGGTTATAAGGGGTTGAAACTGTTTGTGCAAAAAAGTGCTCAACAAAGGAGTGAGTTATGTCCTTAAGCTTTATTATTGTGTTTTTTCTCTTGGTATTTTTTATCTTAGTGAATACTGTTCGTGTGCTTTCAGAATGGGAGCGAGGGGTGGTCTTGAGGTTAGGTCGTTGTGTGGGAGTGAGAGGACCTGGCCTTATTATTTTAGTTCCTTTTTTAGAAAGAATGGTAAAGGTGGACACGCGGGTTGTCACTATGGATATTCAACCTCAGGATGTGATTACAAAAGACAATGTGAGTATGAAGGTTAATGCTGTTATTTACTTTCGAGTGCTTGATCCTGAAGCGGCTGTGACTCAAGTGGAAGATTACTACTTTGCCACTAGCCAGTTATCACAGACCACATTGAGGTCTGTTTTGGGGCAGTATCAAATGGATGATCTGCTTTCCAGTCGAGATAAAATTAATCATTCTCTTCAGGAGATTTTAGATAAAGCCACAGAACCCTGGGGGATTAAAATTACATTGGTTGAAGTGAAACATATTGATTTGCCAAAGGAAATGCAAAGAGCGATGGCTCGTGAGGCTGAGGCAGAAAGAGAGCGTCGGGCCAAAATCATCAGTGCAGAAGGTGAGCTACAGCGTTCTGAGCGTCTTTCTCTGGCCTCCAAAAAAATGGCAGAGTCTCCTTCTGCTTTACAACTGGCTTTTTTGCAAGCCATTTCAGAGGTCAGCAATGAAGGGAAAACCACATTGGTTCTTCCTGTACCTATTGATCTATTGAAGCCTTTTTTAGATCACTCTGAGAGCGTTTCCAGATCCAAAGAAGGATAGGTAAAAAGTCTTTTGATCTTTTAAGGCTTTTTTGCTCTAATTGATTGAGAGAGTAGGGGGAGGGTTTGCGTTTTTTGGGGCTGATATTTTTTTTCAGTGTTGTTTTAGAAGCTGCTCCTATTCGAGTTCGTTTGTTTAAATATCAAAAACAATTAAATATTTCAGGCTATGGCTTGCGTTTTTTTGCTGATGGTAAAAATTTGACATCTTTGTCTCTTTTAAAAAGTGAGCTGACATTGAGTGGACAAGTCATCCATGGGCGTC
>RFKI01000046.1 GCA_003694355.1 Bdellovibrio sp. | reverse complement strand
TTCCAGTAAAATTTTCAAATATATATAAATATTTTTTAATTTACAGGTAAAGGAAAATAATACTCTGTCTTTATGGAAGAAGAAGAAAACAGGGTGTATACCTCAAGCACTTCCTTGGGATAGGGAAGGCGGTGTTTTTGAAACCACTTTTGAGCCTTGGGATAAACTTTAAAAGGACCAATAGATGGAGAGCCCCTAAACGAAGCCTTTAGGGCTGCAGGGAATTTCCAGAAGGTCCATGCTATTTTGGGTGTTTGAGAAAAGTCAGGCTCTTGGGAAGGCATAAGTTTTTTTATTACCTGTTGGGAAGAAAGAGGTAAAAGGCATCCTGCTAAACTGCGCAGTCTTTCAGGCTCAACTTTTTCGGGGTTATCCAGGAAGAGGCCAAAAGTTTGAGAGCAAGGAAGATGCTTTTCTGCAGCCCAGACTTCCACTTCATTAATCGTTGCATTGATCTGGTGATAAGGGCCGATGTGGGGCTTGTAGAGAAGCAAGAAAGAAGTTTGTGAAGATACTTGGGAGAGTTGGACAGGTTTATGGCCCCCAAGGCGAAAAAAGAGAGTGGCGGCAAAAACAATAATTCCACTGAAAAAGAAGAGAAAGATCCATTTCAATTTATGAGCTCTTTTTCCACTTTATGGAGCAACCCATGGAAGGGTGTTGTTCGGTAGATGGAGTTTCTCCATTTAGAAGGGCTTCAATGGCCTCTTTTAGATCTTGTTGAGAGACCTTTTGAGGGTCGTTCCATGAGTCATCCAGACGCCCACGATAAACAAGCTGTTTTTTTTCATTGTAAAGAAAGAAATCTGGAGTACAGACAGCGCCAAAAGCTTTGGCCACATCTTGAGACTCGTCAATGAGATAGGGAAAGGGATAATTTTTATCTCTTGCCCTTTTTTTGAGCTCTTCTGGGGCATCTTCAGGATAATCTGTAGGATCATTTGAACAAATGGCAAGAAACTGAACGGGTTGGTTTTTAAAAGAATTTCCTAACTGGATAAGGCGATCTTCTATGGCTTTCACATAAGGGCAATGATTGCAAATAAACATTACAAGAAGAGCTTTAAAAGGGGGGAGGTTTTGAGTTGAAATGAGCTCTCCTTCCGTAGAGGGAAGTTGAAAGTCAGGTAATGGCGCACCTATTTCAGCTTGAGGTGTGTGTGTCAAAGCCATAAAACCTCCTTTTTTGTTTTTTGATATACTAAATCAGGTTTGGCTGGCAATAAAAATAATTTTTATAAGCTTTGCCAACTGATTCTGGCAGAGGCTGTGATCAGGTCAGCTTCTGGCGTGATATCCAGAATGGGGGATTGAATATTGGGGCGATCATTCAGTGCTTTGAGGAGAAGAGTAATGTCTTCTGCTGTGAGCTGTTTTTGAGTGGCTTTGAGTGTTGCCTCTTGAAACCTTAAAAAGAGTTCTTTGAGAAAGTCACTCCATTGAGATTCGGAGAGACTTTTGATGGTTGCAGATAAGTGGCCAGCAAAGCTCACAGATTGGGGGTGCTCAAAAACATTTAAGCCAAGGCCAACAATGAGGCGGTGTTGATCTCCTTGAGAGACACTTTCCAGTAAAAGACCAGCTACTTTTTTGTCATGGAGGTAGAGATCATTGGGAGCTTTTAGACTCCAGGGTGCTTGGGGCCAGATTTTTTGTACCGCTTGATAAAGGGCCAATCCATAAATGGGGGTGGCAATAGGCTGGGGTGGATGTGGCATTTGAAAGGAAAAGGTCATAAGAAGATAGCTTTCATTGTCAGAGTCCTCCCACCTTCGGGTTCCTCGCCCACGTCCTTTTGTTTGGGTTTGTGTTAAATAACATTTAAGGGGCTCTTGGAGAGATAAGGCTTCTTGTTTGGCGATGTCATTTGTGCTTGTTGTTTTGTTTTCAAACCAAAAAGGAATTTGGTTTTCTTGAAAATATTTTAAGGTTTGTTGGGGAACCGAAAACATAAAGCCTCCTTACTCCATTAGTTTTTCAAAAAGGAAAGAGATATCTGCAAAGGGCGCTGAATGAGTCAGGGCTCCTATACTAATTTCATGAACTCCAAGGCGCGCAACTTTTTTAACTCTTTCAAGGTTCATGTTGCCACTGGCTTCTATAGTTATTGTGGAGGGAATTATTTTAATGGCTTTTTCCATTTCTTCAAGAGACATATTATCCAATAAAATAGCATGAACATCACTATGTATTGCTTCTTTCACTTCTTCCAGGGTTTTAACCTCTACTCGAATGGGAGAAAGGCCTTGTTCCTTGATTCTTTGTACCGCTTTAGAAAGCGAACCAGCTAAAAGAATATGGTTTTCTTTGATTAAGACAGCTTCGCTGAGATTTCTTCTATGGTTAAAGCCTCCTCCATGGAGGACGGCTTCTTTTTCAGCTGCTCGAAGCCCCGGGAGGGTTTTTCTTGTGTCCAGGATGCGGCAATTTGTGCCTTCAACCGCTTTGACAAAGCATCGAGTTAAGGTGGCCACCCCGCTAAGATGACATAAAAAGTTCATGGCGACTCGCTCAGCCTTTAAAAGGGGGC
>RFKI01000045.1 GCA_003694355.1 Bdellovibrio sp. | reverse complement strand
GTCACTCGATGCAAACGAAACCCCCATTTTTGAGGATCGTTATAATATTGGGGGGAGCCATCAATATCTCTATGAAAAATCAGGTTGGTTCGATTTCTAAAGGTTTCAAAGGCATACGCTCGGGCTCCAATGGAGCTTAGAATAGCTGTATGAACAACCCCCCAGGTGCCGAGAGCATAAGACAGGAGAATCACAAAAATCACTAACAGTGGGAGAGCTTCTACTGTGGCCAGACCTTTTTGGTTTGTTCGTTTTTCTTTTTTCATATTAACACCCATTATCTGAAATGGAAATATAAGCTTGAATCCGAGCTCTTTGATAAGCAGGATTTAAATTGATGATTTTACGAAAGCGTTGTTGGTTGAAGATTTGGCATTCGTTGCTGGAAGGCTCTCGGCCCAGGTAAGAGTTTACAAAAGTGGTTGGTGGCTGACCATTTTCCGTTGTATTTCCAAGAAAAGGGAGTCCAAAGTTTAGCGCTTGAGCTATAAAGTTGATACGAACGCCTTGAAAGAGTTTGGAGGAATCAAGGGGACCAGAGGCTTTAGGATAAAGTTTTGAAAAGTTTCCAGGTCTTGGATTTTCGGAGATGGAAAACCATCTATGATGGGGTCCTAAGAAATGATAAAAATAGTGTTCTTTGTTGTCTAAAAGGCTTTGGTATTTTTGTTGTGCCAAAGCTCTTTGTTTGTTTTCACTGATATGAGCAGCAAAAAAATTTCTGGCGCTAGCGAAGGTGATATACTGAGCCATTTCAATCACACTTAATGTGAGCGTAATTTTAAAGAGCACGACGGCAAAGCTAATCACCAGAATGAAAGCAAAGAGGAAGTCTGTGGTGATAAAACCGGCAGAATCTTTGTTTTTTTCTTGAAGTGTTTTCATAAAAACTCTCCTCGTGATTCATTGAGGTATTTTAGAACTATGAGTGTTAATGTGATTGGGGTGTTTGCTATAGCCCTCTTCAGGTTTGGCCCAGACGCCGTTTTGAACCATTCCATCAATCATTTGCCAGGGTGAGGAGACAAGGCTTGCCATGGCGTTTCTGTCTTTAAATTCTTTGAAAATGTAAGCACTTAAGCCTAAAAAGACCACCATGAGTAAAAGGGCTTCAACGGTAAGCTGTCCTTTTTGATTGGCCTTCATAAGCTTCTCCTTAGATATGGCACAAGATAACTCAACCAACCGAATCCTAAGGCCACTGTAAAGGGTATTTTATGTAAAGAAAGTTTTTGTTTTTGAGATTGAAGAGTGATAATGGCTTTTATATTTTTAAACAGATTTATTAAGTCTTTTTGAAATAATACTTGAAAAAAACCAAGTAGAGCTCCCCAAATTAAAGAGTAAACCAGAGTTTGAAAAATAGCATCTGCAGGCAGTAAAAGGCTAAAGACCAAAAAGATTTTAAAGTCTCCTCCTCCCACAATTTTAAGTAAAACCAAAGGCACAAAGAGCACTGTTGCCAACCCTAAGGAGAACAGAGCCGGACTAAAGGCTTGAAGGCCATTGTGAAGTGCTAGTACTAAAAAACTAGCCACCAAAAGAGCCATAACAACCTTGTTGGGAACTTTTTTTAGCTTTAGGTCGCTGATAATGGCCACCACAAGAATGAAGCTAGGCCAAAGAATAAAGGACCAGTCCATTTGCCCTCCTTAGGGAGCTTTGTTCCAGCGGGTTTTGCTCCCGTCTTTTTCCACAAAGCCGCCCCCTGTTTCAAGGTGTAGTTCCAAGCGGGCTCCCAGTTTGGGTGTGGCTTCTTGAAAAGTGCTCCCCACACTCACAAAGACTTGGAGAAAAATACCCGCATAAATAGCAAGCAGTAAGACGACTTCCGTTGTCATAAACTCCCTTCTTTAATTTGTTAAAAATATAACAGCAAGTAAATTTTTAGAAGTGCGTTCTTATTTAAAGTCAAGCACTTGGCTTTTTACCTGTTCTGTTTTTTGTTTAATCATATTTAAAATCGGCTCTTTAAAAGCCACAAGGAGTCCTACAATGACAACAATTAAAAGAATGTATTCTGTGGCTCCTTGAGCCTCTTCATCTTTCCAAAGTTTTTTTAAAAAGTGTTTTATTTTTTTCATGGAGTCCCCCCATTTTTATTTTTTATCCAGAATTTAAAACGGACAATAAACAAGGAATCTTTAAGACTTTTGTGTAAAAAAGGAAAAACGTGATTTCTTTAAGAATATCATTTTAAGACAGGAATTTCAAATTCTCTTAAAAGTGTTAAAAGTTTAGGCAGGTGTTAACTCTCTAAGTTTGGCGTTGGAGGCCTCCGTTGGGGAAGAAGGTCTTGATTATTGGTTGTGTGAAAATCTTTTTTCCATTTGCAGGTTTGATTTTACTTTTCACAGTGATTTGAGAAATAAATTTAACTTTACTCTTTAAAAGTCGATAAGACTTTTGGAGGGGTCTATGACAAACCAGAGGGGGCAGGCGGCTACAGAGTATCTTTTGTTGCTGGTGGTGATTATTCTAATGGCAGGACTTGTGAAAGATATTTTGGGCTCTTCCTTTAAAAAATATTTTGACGGGTATTTTACCACTTATTTGGATTGTTTAATTCAAATGGGAGAGTTGCCTTCTCTGCAGGGTGGGGGAGGGCAGTGTTCTCAGTACTTGCCATCAGCTTTGGCAGGAACTGATGGTGTCGGTTCTGGTTCGGGGAATAGAGGCCCAAATGAGTTAGGGGAGCAAGGAAATCGTTCTGGTGGAGGAAGAGGAACTCAGAAATCAAAAAAAGGTCAAAAGAATGAGGATGGAAGTTCACAGGGAGGTTTTCAAAGCTCCACAGCTTCTTCCAGTGGGGCTTCAGGTGGTGGAGGAGGGGGAGCTCCTGTGGAATTCAATCGTCGTCGAAGGCATCGAAGGTCTTCTCACTTGTCTCGTAGAGTTTTAAAAACGAACCCATCAACTCAAGGTCAATTGAATGAAGCTCAAAGCCTTCCTGCTGGACGGGTCATCTATGAGGATGACTTGGGTGAATACATTGGTGCTCAAGGTTTTACCGGTTATTTGTTTTTAAGTTCACCAGATAGTCTGGACGAGGAGTTAATGACAGCCCCTAAACCTCTTCCTCTAAAGGAAGAGCAAGTGAAAAAGTTGAAAAAGGAAAAATTTCAAATGCAAAAGGTGCGTAGGCGCGTGGCATCACAGAATATGGAGATAGACATGAACACTGGATGGAGTTTTGGAAAACTTTTTCGATATTTAATTATTGCAGCGATTTTGATTGCTCTTTTTGTTCTTATTGGAGGCCAGGCTTTGCGTTTAAGCAAAGAGCTGGAATAATCCCTTAAAAAAACTGTCAATGAAGAATTCACTTTGATCTTTTTCCTAAAATCGACAAAAGTGAAGGTATGCGCTTTATTGCTTTTGACCTTGAAACAACAGGAACCATTCCTGGAGTGGATCGCATTTGCGAAATTGGAGCTGTTCGGTTTGTGGATGGAGTGGTGGAATCTTATTTTGCCACCTTAATTAATCCCCAAATGTCCATTCCAGAGGGGGCTTCTCGAGTTAACCAGATTACCAATGAAATGGTTAAGGACAAACCCACCATTGATCAAATATTGGGGCCTTTTGCTGAGTTTTGTGGTGATGATATTCTTGTGGCTCATAATGCTATTTTTGATTATCAGTTTTTAAAAGCAGATATTGTTAAGTTGGAGACGCCCTCTCCCAAAGGAGTGGTTTTAGACACTTATCCCATGTCAAAAAAAGTTTTTCCGGGTTTGCCAAATTATAAATTAGGCACTTTAATTCAGCACTTAAAAATGCCAACAGATCAGCAGTTTCATAGAGCGGAAGAAGATGCCACTTATTGTGGGCGTTTATTTATTGAAATTGTTAAAAAGGTTAGTGGTACGGGAAGTGGCGTTCCTCTTGAAAACCTGATTGCCTTAACAGGAAAGCCAGCTTTATATTTTCCTCAGGTAACAGCTCAGCCAAAACAATTGGAACTTTTTTAAAAAATAGCCTTACTGGCAATGGGGAAACGGCGCCCTCTTCCGAAAGCGTGATTCGAGATTTTTAAAATAGGTGGAGCCTGCCAGCGTTTAAACTCACTTTTCATCAACATTTTTAAAACTTGTCGTCCTGTAGAGGTGTGAGTGCCTTTGTAATTTTCTACCAGTTTTTCAACAATGGGGTCGAGAATCGGATAAGGAGGAAGAGAGTCGGTGTCTTTTTGATGGGGGCGTAATTCTGCAGAAGGAGGGCGAGAGATAATTTCTTGTGGAATGACATGAGCATAAATGGTTTTAGCCATTTGTTTCACTTCTGTTTTTAAGAGGTCTCCAATGGGACAAAGTCCTCCACAGAGGTCTCCGTAAAGGGTGGTATAGCCGGTGGCCATTTCACTTTTATTGCTCGTGTTTAACAGGAGACTGTTATTTTTATTGGCATAAGCCATTAAACAAAGGGCTCGTAAGCGAGCTTGCAGATTTTCTTGAACGGTTCCAAAAGGGATTGATCCCAGAGTTTTTTCCAATACCGCAAGCAAGTGTTTATAGGTCGAAGTGATTTCGATTTTTAAAAAAGAGATTTTTAAATTCTTGGCTAATTTTCGAGCCAGACGCAGGCTTTGAGAAGAAGAGTAAGGGCCAGGTAGCGCAAAAGCTGTGACTTTCTGGGGGCCCAGAGCTTCTGTGGCCAAGCAGGCCACAAGGGCCGAGTCGAGTCCTCCACTGAGACCGAGATGGACCTGAGAGAGCCCCGTTTTTTTCAAGAAGTCTGAAATTCCAAGAAGAATCGCATCTTTTCGAAGATGATGAACATTGGGTTGATGCCTTTTTTGTGGAACGGGTGAAGAGAAAGGCTCTATCACCTGAAAATCTTCCTGGAATCTTTCGCATTGCTGTAAAAGTTGCCCCTTTTTAGAAGTGAATAAACTGGCTCCATCAAAGATGATTTCATCTTGAGCTCCAACCATGTTGACATAGATTAAAGGCGCTTTAAAATGCGTTGCTGTTTTGGAAGTTACAAATTGTCTCCACTTCATTTTTTTATCAGTAAATGGAGAAGCACTTAAATTCACAACCAGGTCTACATTTCCAGGCTTTATTTTTAGTAAAGGGTTTTGAGCATAGTTAGAATGTTTTTGGCCCGGAAGAGTCCAGGCCCAAATGTCTTCACAAATAGTTACAAGAATTTTTTTCCCTTTAAAAGAAAAAATATTTTTGGAAAGGTCTCCTGGTTGTATGTGGCGCCCTTCATCAAAAACATCATAGGTGGGCAGCAGCTCTTTGGCAAAAATCTTTGGTGATTTATTTTTAGAAAGTAAAACAGCGGCATTGAGAAAAGGCTTGCCGTTGGATTTTGGGTTGTGAGTGATGGCTCCAACGAGCACTTTAAGATTTTTGGGAATTTTTTTCTGGAGCTTTTTAAGTTCGCGAAGTTGAGCATCTACAATACTGGGACGTTCCAAAAGGTCAACGGGGTGATAGCCAAAAAGAGCAGATTCTGGAAAGATAATCAGATCACAGGAGTGTTTTTCTGCCTTTTTACAAAAAGCTTCAATTTTTTTTCGATTGGCTTCAAAAGCTCCAAGAAAAGAATTGATTTGAGCAATGGCAATTTTCATAAGGCCTCTTCTTTTTGGTTCCTTTTATAGGCATGAAAAGAAGAGGCTGGCAACTCCTACACTGAAAAACAAACTGAATTTTTAATTTCTTTTTTCTGAGAAAGTTTTATCCTCTGGCTATATCCCGTGTTGTAAGAATGCCAATACAGAATTTGAGGCTCAGGAAAGGTCCAACATAAGTAACCATCACCACAATCAAAATCCACAATCCAAAGTCCTCTGGGAATGCCGCCGAGTTTTTTGACTTTTCTGTTCCAGGAATTAATCAGTCCGTTAATTTCTGTTTCAATAGCTTGCATGCCTGTTGTGTCCGAATTATCTAAAGACTCCAACTTAGAAATCAGAGCATTCACTTTTTGACTATACTTATGGGTGAATCGATGGATAATAGGACGTACTTGTTCTGCGCGCTCTTCTGTAAATAACTTTTCACCATGAATGGTGATGATGTTGTTACTTAGCATATCCCCTCCCCAAGTTCTTGCTAAGTTAAAAATCCCCTCTTTTTCTAAAGTGTTATACAGAGTTTTGGGGGATTGATCAAAAGAAAAGCTGAGTGCTTTTAGTGTGAAAATTTTTTAATAAAGATAAAAGGAGTTTGTAAATATCCATGGAAGCCACTTTCTTCCGTCAGGAAAGGGAAGGGTGGGGATGACGCGTACATAAATTCTATATGCGCCGCGCCCATATTTTAAGGGGAACTCAACCTCTTTTTGAGTAGAATGAGTCACTCTTTGACCATCTTTATAGAGAACAATTTCAAAGGGGCATAAAGGTTTCTCTGGCAGACTGACTTTTAGGCGTAAACTTTTACTCCAAGGCAATCGAGATCCCATGAGCCATTTTTGGTTGTTATTATGGATATAAGCTGAGAAACCTTTTGCATTTGCCAAGATATCAAAACTAATGAAAAACTGCCCCTTTTCAATAGCCGAGCTGATTTTTTGCTGGTCTTTTTCCCATTGTCCAGTGAGTTCAGATTTTAAAAGGACATGTTGCCTCACAATATTAAAAAGCATGGAGTAGGAAGGAAACCGAATGGAGCCTCCAAAAAGACCGCGAATTTTTGCGTCGGCATCTGCTCCTCCAATTGCAATTAAAGGATGTTTTTTTTGCAGTTGATCCAGAAGTTGAAAGCCTTTTTGGCCAGCTCCTTCAATCATTCGTAAGAAGGCTAGCCTGGGATTAAAAGGATAAACGAAAAGCGTCCAAAAGAAAGAAAGTTTGGAGTGTAGCCAAGTGTCTTGCCAGATGGATTTCAGGTTAATCACTTCAATTCCATCAAGCCCTGGGGGATAAGGTCCTGTCCATTGGAAGCCAGGCAAGAAGGGGTGGGCTAAAATTAAAAGTCCAGCATCTTTGGGTTTATTTTTTTTATCCAGAAGATCAGCAAAAAAGGCTTGGGATCGACCAGGTCCTTTCAGGTGAGAGGGGTTTTTGATGAAAAGATTCAATAAATGAGAATCTAAGTAACTATATTCTCCGCCAGTAAAAACAAGGAGGTTGTCGTGGTAACCTTCTTCTGGATAAGGGACATCCATGGCATTGAGATCTGTCAGAATGATGAAGTCAAGGCCTGCTTCTTGGGCTACGGAAATGATTTGTTTTATGGTTCCGCTTCCAGAGCTTCTATTGGAATGGATGTGGATGACTCCTGTATAATCAAAGAAGTCTTGAAGATGTGGAGAAGGAGGGTGCAGTTTTTGGGGTATGATTTGAACATTTTGGAAATTAAGGATGAGTCCATAGGAGAAGAAAAGAATAAATAAGAGAAGCAGGAAAAAACTTTTTCTTTTCATAAAGAAACTTCTAACAGATCATATCGGGAATTTAAAGCTTGGCGATTCATTATGTGATATCCTTTTTCCTGAATAATGGGCGGCAGTCCAAATCCTTTAAAAGTGATGAAAAAAAAGTGCGGAGACGTTGGAATGGACTGGGGAATGGTGTCGAAAAAGTCAAATCGGGAAGCGTTTCGAAGTTTGTAAACCATTCTTTTTTGCAGGAAACTGAGTTCAGAAGCCATTCGGAAATGCTTGGCATAAAGAGGTGAGTAAGAAGCTGTTTTCTGAGCCATTTCTTTATATTTTTTTAAATTAAGGCGGTCTAGAGGCTCCCAGTAAGTGGCCCAGGGAAAAAGGACATACGTATAGAGTAAAATAAAAATTCCTATCCAGGCCCCCAAAATTTTTTTAATCAGACGATGTTGGTTTTGTGCCGCCTGTTGAATAGCCAAGGCAAAAAGAGCGGGATAGGCCACAACAGGCCAGTTGGCTTCGGTTCGTCCTTTAAAGGATGTTAGAAAAAAGAAGACCAAGGGAGTCCACGCCAGAAGATGTAGGAGAGATGGCGCTTTTTTATTTTTGAAAGCCCACCATATGAAAAAAGGAGAGGCGATAAGGACTTGGCTGAGCACATAGTCAAGTGGCCAGGAAGGAGACCACTTGTCTGCCGAGAGGCCATGAGAAAGTTGAAACTTAATGGAGATCCAGTCATTTTGAGCGTTCCAAATCC
>RFKI01000044.1 GCA_003694355.1 Bdellovibrio sp. | reverse complement strand
TTTAAAAGGAATTGATTAAGCATCTATTTATGAAATTAATAGAGGTGCTCAAAAAACCAAAATACATGTTATTGGCAGTAGTCTCAGCTCTTGCCTTATTGGCAATCTATGCATACTTCCAGAACCTTGGCATAGTTGAGAACATACCATTCTGGTTCTCCATAATGCCGTGGTATAACCTCATAAGCCTCGTTGCATTCCTTGCTATATTCGGAGTCCTCGTTGCCTACCAAGTGCATGTGTTCTTTAACAATAAGAGCTGCAAACTTGGGAAAAAGGCAAGAGGAGTTGGGTTTAGTAGCATAGCTGGCGGGGGTGTCTTCTTTGTTGCGCAGTGCCCTGCCTGCATATCTTTAGCGACTCTCCTGTTGCCGGCGAGCATCGCTCCTCTTTTCATAACTAACGGATGGGCCATAAACTTGATATCGATAGGGATAGCAGTATATGCAATCCACTACCTTGGAGGATTTGAAAAATAAAAAAAGAGAAAGAGACTACTGCGCTAATAGTCCATCTATAACCTGCTTAAAGACGCTGTAAGGCTGAGCACCCACAAGGAGTTGGCCTCCTTGGCCCCTCTTAGCTATGTAGAAGGAAGGAGTTCCCTGCACGCCAAGAGCAGAACCATCTGCGAAGTCCTTCTGCACTTCTTGAGCATACTTGCCACTATCCAAGCAGGAGTTGAACTGCTCCGTATTCAAACCTATGTCCTTTGCCCAAGCCTTTATGTCATCAACACTGTACTGCACTGTTCCCTGGCCGAGCTTGTTCTGCTCATCAAATATCTTGTCATGGAACTCAAGGAACTTACCTTGGTCATTGGCACACTCAGCAGCTTCTGCACTCTTTTGAGACATTGGGTGGAAACTTAGAGGGAAATCCCTGTAGATAAATTGAACTTTCCCAGTATCTATGTAGTTGCTCTTGATTTGAGAGAAAGACTCTGCGTAAAAACGCCTACAATACGGGCATTGGAAATCGCTGAACTCAACTATAACCAAGGGAGCATCACTACTGCCAAGAGACGGGTCATCATCCACAACCTTATCCACAGAAGGGCCTAGGGATTGGCCATTTGCTTGTTGAGGCTGTTGTGCTTGTTGTGTTGGGGCAACTATCTGCTGTCCTTGAGTTGTTTGTTGGATATTAAAGCCATTAGTAAGGGCAAAAGCCAAAGCTATAACTAACACACCTATTATGCCAAGATAGACATAATCCTTTTTTATTACAAATACATCTTCTTTCTTATCGCTCACATTATCACCTTACACTAAAC
>RFKI01000043.1 GCA_003694355.1 Bdellovibrio sp. | reverse complement strand
TCTTAAAAGAAGGAATTTAATTTTTCCAGAAGAACGCACATTATAAACCCAGCCCTTCAGCTTTACCTTTTTTCCAACATGATCTCTCAGGTCTTCAATGGTCACTCTCATACAAAAAACCTTTTTCTTCCATCTTTTCGCCCTTTTTATTCCTACATAATATGGATGTAGATATGGGCGTCGGTCAATAAATAGCCTGTAATCTTTATAAAAATAAACACTTACCATGAGCCCTCCAGAGGAGCTAGACAAAACAAACGATGCTTTGCGTCTATTCAATGGAAGCCTTATTGTTACAAATGGGCTTTCAAAAAAAACCTCTCATATGAGGTTTTAGAGAAAGGAGATAACTGGATTTACCTTTCAAAATATTTCCCAAAAACTTAAGCCTTTTTAGGGGGCTTCCTGTACCGTGCTGCTAAGAGACTTTAGTTTTTTATATGCTTTGAAAACATTTAATCGTCCCTTTGTTTGATTATGATAATTAGAGTCTTGAGTTACCCCTTCAAGAAGAGCTCTTTTAATGACTTGCACATCTTGGGTCTCCCCTGTGCTGAGCAAAAGAGCAGCCGCTCCTGTTACAAAAGGAGCGGCCATACTCGTTCCACTCATGGAAGCTGTTGTTCCTCCCGGAACGGTACTTTCAATATCAAATCCTGGCGCAAAAAGGTGAACAACACGATCTCCATAATTGGAAAAGTAAGCCATTTGATTAAAAACAGAGATGGCTCCCACTGTAATCTGTGAAGGCAAAACAAAAGAAGCTGGATAACTTTTTACTTGATCCAAGTTTAAACTGTTATTACCCGCAGCTGTAATAAATAAAATATTTTTTTCTTGTAAAGAGCGTATTTTATCTCTCAAGAGAGTGGAACAATCCCCACCTCCCCAACTGGCATTGATCAATTGAGCTCCCATGCTAACAGCATAATCCATAGCCTTCAAAGCATCGCTGGTTAAACCATATCCTTCATCACCAATAAAATCCAAAGGAAGAATCTGTGCCAGCGGAGCCACACCCTGCACCCCATTCGGCCCTTTTTGGGCGGCAATGATTCCCGTTACATGTGTTCCATGACCAAGACTGTCTTCTACTTTTGGAGTATTTCTTATAAAATCATAACCCATATAATCATCCACATATCCATTCTGATCATCATCTATTCCATTAAATCGCTTATCCTCTCCTTGTTCATCTGTACCCTCTTCCCCTTTATTGATGAAGAAGTGCTGTAACTGCGGGTGTTCCATATCAACACCTGAGTCAATCACAGCGACGATGACTCCTTTTCCATAAAAATTTTGATCCCATAAGGCCTGAGCTTCTATATTTGTCAGGCCCCAAGAAGGAGAAGTAGAAGAAAGTTTTATTTGTTTGGAAACCTCTATTTTAAAAACTGGTTCCACAAAGTCTAACTCATTTTGATTTTTGCTAACAAAGTCTCGAATCACTTCTTCTCTTTTAGATGACCCTTCATAAACTTCAACAGAACCATTTTTCCATTTTACCAAATAAGCTCCACGAAGGGCTTTGGATTGACACTCCTGACTCACTTGTGGAAAAACTTCCTCAACAGGAGCCTGAGAACAACTTATATTGAAAAAAAAGAGGATGATCATCAGTAAAGGCATCCATGCCATGCTTCCTCCTCTCAGCTAAAGAGGATCCCTCTATTATAGGATGCCTAAACTTTATCAAGAAGGTTAGTCCAGAAAGAAAACTAGACGAAAGCTAAGAAGAAATTTCTTCTTTTGTGCCAAACATTTTAACAAGGACAATAG
>RFKI01000042.1 GCA_003694355.1 Bdellovibrio sp. | reverse complement strand
TTCCAGGAGAAACCCCACTTCCTGCTCCAAACGTGGAGTATCCACAACTTTTAATATTTCCCGAGCTCGCTCCTCCAATTTTTTGCGTAATTCTTTTTGAGCCCGTGTCCGTTGCTTTTGAATGCTGTTCACTACACCTTTTAATTCTCGAAGGTGTTTTTTAAGGTCCTGCTCCAAAGCCCGCCCCTCTCTTTGACGCTCTTTCTGAAAAGAACGAAGAGCTTTAAAAAGGGCCTCCCAAAAAAGGGATTTTTCGTTTTTCGCTAAGGCCTCTGAGCTTTTAACCTGAATCAAATCAGGCACTTGAAGAAGATTATTAAGGTCAGGCTTAAACTCCATTTTCAAGTCATAGCTTAAGGACTTTAGAGCCTTCAGCCACTCTTGAGCCAAGGCCTTTTGAGGGACCACCTTCAGGGGAGCCTGGCGTTCCACAAACACGGTAAGGCGTCCTCGATGCACCTCTTTTTGAATCACCTCTCGCAGCTCCCTTTCCCAAACATACAGCTCTGAAGGCATTTGAAAGCGCATCTCAAGAAAGCGCCCATTGACACTTCGTAATGACACAAGGTAAGTAATGCCGGAGCCCTGACTTTTACCAGCCCCATATCCTGTCATACTTTTCATGGTGTTTCCCTTTTAAAGGACTGTAATTCAAAGCCTCTCTGCCGGCAAGCCTTGTTCTTTGCGTTTTCAGAAGAACCCTTCTATACTTGTGGGACATCATGAGAGGAAGCATGTTAAAAGACGAAGAACTGGCCACCTTAAAAAAGCTGCTGGAAACCCAGTACCAGTGGCCCTGCCGCTATCTTTTCAAGTTTATTGTGCCCCACAACCAAGTCCCCAAAGTGAAGGCCCTCTTCCCTGGAGAAGACATTCAACTGAAAGCCTCGCGCAATGGCAACTATGTGGGACTCACGGTGAACATTCATTTGGAGTCTGCCGATGTGGTGATCGCCATTTATCAAAAGGCCTCTCAAATTAAAGGCCTTATCTCTCTTTAAAAGACCACAAGAACCTACCGAGCTCCTTCAGACCTCTTGGAAGCACCGCCTTTTGAGTTTCTAGATGAAGAAATCGTACAGCAATAACGTGTGTAGGATATCACCTGGCCAATATTGTTAACCTTATGAGTGCGCGTGTCCCAATACTCCACCCGATCCTCATAGGACGGCTCTGTTTCAAAATCCTCTTCTTCTGTGAGAGAAGTGGTGCTATAGACGGGAAAACTTTTTCCGCCTTTTAGTGTCACCTCCATGGGATAACACACTTTTCTAGACACACGTCCCTTGGCTAAGGCTTTCACAGCCAAAAAGTCCCGTTTAATCACCTGTGCAAAGCTCTCTCTTGAAAACCAGCCTGTTTTTTTCAAATCTTTCTTGGCCACAGTCTCTTTTTGACAAAGTCCCCCTTCGCCTCCGGGGTCCGCTGCTCTAATCGCACATTGATAAAACTGCTGGTAAGTCGTTGCTAGCTGATTTTTGATCTTAGGCTTTATAGCTTCTTTTTTCAAAAAGTTTTCCACATAACCATGATGTGAACCATTCAAATAGGTTTTCCTTAGCTCTCTCACATTGGAGCGCAGGTTCCCCCATGCCTCATAACCTTTTTGCCCTTTTGCTGTAACTTTTAAATAGTCCTGAATCATTTTTCGTTGAGCCATTCTCACATTTCCAATGCGTTGTAAAAACTGCTGAGAGTCAGCCGGCCCACACAATGTGTACTTGGCCATATCATAACTCACCCCAAAGTACTTTAAAAAGGCTTCTTTCCGATTAGATCCTGTTGCTTCTTTAACCTGGTTTAGAGTGACGTCTCCCCAAGCAGGAGGTGTATAAACATTTCGAGGGCAACCAGATACAACTCCTTGACACTTTAAAACCTCTCTCATTTCATCAAAGGCACTTTTTGGGCCCCCTTGAACCGCTGCTGGCGGACTAGGTGGTTGTTTTGGGCTGGAAGGATTTTTCGCACCAGAAGAGCCCCTCTTCTGAGAAGATCGAGTTTTAACCCAGGACTTTATCTTTTGAAAATATTCACAAATGGGTTTTTGCTCTGGATAAACCAGTTTAGAGGGGTCTGTTGATGCCGGACAATACTCTTGAAGCGCCACCTGGACCGCTTTGGAGGCAGGCACGTTCTTCCCCTTCTCCGTTGAAAGCTTTTGAGCCAACTGATCCCACTGCTTATATTCCTTAAGCACCTTCATCTCCACAGCCAGGTCCCTATAACTTTTGCCTGACTCCTCAAACTCCTTCATACACCTCTGAGTGGCTTGATTAAATTTCTTGTCTGCAACAGAAATGCACCATGGCTTGTTGTTATTGCCCAAACCAAAAATCAGAGGGTTGCAGGGAATCTCTTGTCCTATCCGACAATCACTTTTCTTTAAAAGATCCATCTTTGTGGAAAGACGGCATTTCCCCTGTTCAAATTTGAACACCCATCCGGCAATCACACAGTTTCGATTCTTTCTTTCACTTGTAGCCCAAGCTCTGGAGGCTTGTAAAAGTGGCTCTAACCAGGAGGCCTCATATTCCACAGGTAAATTTTTATGTTTTTTTTCCACTTGCAACAGCACATACTGCACAGCTTTTAAGTAATCCACCCGCGCGGACACAGGAAGCGATAAAAACTCATCAAAGCTTAAAGGCTCCACAGATGAGCCCTGATGACGCGCCCATGAGTTCAAAGAAAAAATTATGGAAAACATAAAGATATATTTTTTCATAAAGCTCCTCCCTCCCTTTTATTATAAGCAAAGCCCCTCCATACGCAGTTCATCTTGTAAAAACTAGTCTTTAGGCATGAAGCCCGCTTAAGTAAAGTTTTCACAACGCTTTTCTTTTCTTGCTCTCTTTTCAAGGGTTTGTCAGCCTGTGAAAGACATCATGAGGGGGATACATGAGGGGGATTTTCTTTTTGCCCATTTTCTGGGCCTTTTTTCAACTGCCAACTTCTTTAACAGCCAAACCACAATGTCAGGGCCTTTTAAAACGCTCTTCCAATATTTCGCCGCTTTCACCTCCTTCGGTGATCTCTTTTTTAAGAGCCTATGAAAAAGAACTGTTAGACAGTGGCCTGCCCACTCGCTTTGTGAACGAAGACTCTCTTTTTCTGGCACGCCCTTACCAAGGCGGAGAGCCTTTTTATGTAGTAAAAGCGCCTGATAACAAGATTTATTATTTCACCTCAAAACCCCAAGCACTGGACCTGCAAAACCATAAACGATGGGGGGTTATGGAAGGAGCTGGACCAGGACGCTTCACGGGCTTAAAAGAAGGCCGTTATCTGCTTCACACAGAGGATGTTTTAATCCTCCTTCGTGGACGTCCAGCACGCATCTTTCCTGGTCAAGAACTAGGCCCCCAAGTGGTGCAAGAACTTCTTCAAAGTGGGGCGCTTTCTGAAGAGCAACGCCCCTATGTTCAGGCCTTTCAAAATGAGCTTCAGGAAATCATCAACTCCTACAAAATATGGGAAGGACAAGCTTTGGTTTTTTC
>RFKI01000041.1 GCA_003694355.1 Bdellovibrio sp. | reverse complement strand
GGGGTGTTTTTTTTTAAAAAAAAGAGACTTATTTTGTTTTCTCATTCTCATATAAGCACTTTAAACCATTGATTTTTTAAAGCTCCTTGGGGGGTTGTTAATTTTTTATTTCAGGAGTCTTCAACACGATCATCGGGCAATCATCGTTGCGTAACATAAGATTTCTCTCTTTGAGATTTTGTTAAGCCAGAACTTTTTAAAAAGAATTTTTAAAATGACTATTTGTATAACCGATGAGCTTTCGAAATTAAAATTTATCGATGGGAGATCCCGTGAAATTTGAAGAAATTGAATGCTTTAAAGAGAATTTAAAAAAATCTTTAATGATATGGGAAGGGTCTTTAAAAACGGCGGACAGTCAGTTGTGGAAACATGTGAAACAATTACCTCAATTGGTTCAGAGCTTATGGGAACTCTATCAGACATTAGAACTTTGTCAAAGTTCTGAGAAAGTGATTGTGGGAAGGGTCTTAAAATATTTAATTAGCCCATTGGATTTAAAACCAGAGTTTATTTATGGGCCACAAGGCTTTCGCGAAGACATCTATTTGATTGCTATGGCCTCGAAAAGATGGAAGGAGGTTTTGGATCAGGAAATATATGAAAGGGCTGGATTTTATTTTAATGAAGAGGATTGGGAAGAAATAGAGAATTTTGACATAGACCAGGAAACGCGTTCAAGTTTGCAAGATTTACTGGGTGTGGATGCCCTTCCTGGAGATGAGCTTTTTTTAGGGCATTTTTCGGAAGAACAGCCCATACTTCAAAAGGGAGAGAAAAAGATTATTATCGCAGGGCCAGGAACAGGGAAAACCTATCGCATTGAAGAAGAGTTGTTGGATTTACTCATACATCAAAAAGTTTGTCCAGAAAGTGTTGTTGTAACGACTTTTACCAATAAAGCTGCTGATGAATTGGTTGTTCGTGTTCAAGAGCGTTTAACAGCTCATCATAAGGGGGCTCAAGAAGCTCATGTGATTTTGCGAAAATTAACAATTTCAACGATTCATAAGTTTTTTTATTCTATCATTTCGAATTTTCACCATCATATTTTCTTTTTGAATGGTGCTTTTTCTGTATTGGATGAAACTCAAAGATTGCTGTTTCTTTTTAGAAAAGGTTTTTATGAATTAAGATTAAAAGATATTTACAGAGAATGGATTGCTTATGTGAGAGAAAAGGGGCGGAGCTATGAGTTTGATCTTTTTCACTTTTACAGATATGTGGGGCAGGTTTATGATTTTCTTTCAGAAGATGTGATTGGTAATGAAGAAAGTCCTGTCCATTTAAAATACTTGGAATTGTTACACAGTCCCTCTGAGAAGCTGAGTGTAGATGAAAAGATCATTCAAACTTATCCTCGGTACTGGAAGGCTTTACAAAAAGAAGGATACTTGGATAATTCCATTGTGATGTCTTATGTGAATGCTTTACTTGATGATGTCCATGTTCTTCGTCAGGTTCGTCAAAGATATCGTTATATTTTAGTGGATGAGTATCAAGATACTAATCCTATTCAGGATAAAATTTTCAGGAAGATTGTTGGAGAAAGCGGGAACCTTATTGCTGTTGGTGATGATGATCAATCTATTTATGCTTTCCGAGGGGCGGATGTCAGAAATGCCACAGCCTTTGAACGTCGTTATCAAGGTGCTAGAGTTGAACGTTTAGAACAAAACAGAAGATCTACTCCTGAAATTGTGAGGGCCTCCCAAGACCTAATAAAAAATAATAAAATTCGTTATGATAAGAAAATTTTTACTCAAAATCCACCAGGCGAAAAACCATGGGTTTTAGTCGCTTCAAAAGAAGAATTGCCCGATCAAACAGCTCAGTTGTTGTGGAATTTAAAAAATCAGGGGCTTTTGAAACAATGGAATGATGTGGCTTTGCTGTTTCGTTGCTTCAATAAGCGCTATGAACAATATAAGGGCGCCTTGGAACAACATAATGTGCCCTTTGTGACGAAAGGGAATCGGAAATTTTTGTGTAAGCCTTTTAACAATGGGTTTATAAAGATTCTGGAGATGATTTCAATACCAACTTCTATATCTAATAGAAAACGAGCTCATAAGAAATTTTTTGAAGATTTGGGAATCAACGACTCTCAACAAATGTTAGATCTTATTCAAAAGTGGGCTAATGATTTCGAACAAGAAAAATTTGATTCCCTATTAGATCTTTTTTATGAAATTCTTTGTGATGTAGGTGACGTGTTGCCTGATACTTGCTTGGCCGATTTAGGGCGCTTGTCTTCTGTGATTGCAGAGGCAGAATCTGAAATCAAAAGTCGTGATCTGAAAAAGCGTCTTAGTCACTTTTTAAGTTATGTAAAAGCTGCTAAAGGAGCTATTGAGGGGCCAAAAGAAGGACAGGAAGAGCAAGGAGTTCAGATTTTGACCTTGCATGCTTCGAAAGGTTTGGAGTTCCCGGTGGTGATTATTGCGGACGTGATAGAGGGTGAAATTCCAGCCGATTTCGGAGCGGATGTTCGTTCTCGTTTACGAAGAAATCTGGGTGGAGAGGAGGGTCTTGATAAAATAGAAGAAGAGCGGAGAGTTTTTTATGTGGGCATGACAAGGGCCGAAGAGTTGTTAGTGTTGACGACTTCAGAGGATCAGCCTTCCAGATTTTTAAAAGAATTTAAGTATAAAGAGGTGAAGACTTCGTTAGAGGAATTATCTTCTGGGAAAGTGAAAAAGTTTGGAAGAAAACCGAAAAAGAAGCCACCTTTTCATGCATCTAATAGCCAATTATTTGATTATGAGTTTTGTCCGCAAAGATATAAGTTAGAACACAAGTATGGATTTGCAGGGAGGCCCATTTCTGCGTTGCGAGCAGGAAGAAGCCTTCATGAATCTATAGAAATTTTGCATCGCCTTCTTCGTGAAGGAGAGCGGGTGACAGAAGATCGTCTCAAGAGGATTTTCAAACGGTGTTGGATTCAACCTGTAAATACGAAAAAAGCTCAGAAGGAGTATGAGGACCTATCAAAAATTTTTATGAGATATGCCCACTCTACAATTGGAAAAAAGAATTTAAAGATCATTGATATGGAACAACCTTTTCATGTTATAGAGGGGCATGGCGTTTTAACAGGAAAAATTGATCTGGTACGGGAAGTGGATAGTGAACTGCAGATCGTGGAGTTTAAGTATCATCAAAACAAACACCCAAATATGATTTCGTATCCAGAAAGACAGTTGAATTATTATCGATTGGCCTTTCCTCATCTGGAGCCTGTGTTGAAGGTGCATTATTTGAAAGAGGCTAGGGAAGAGTCGGTGAAGATTTATCCCATGGATGAGACCCGTCGCCTTATTGTGAACCACTTTGATAATATTGTTCAAGGACGTTTTCATGCCCGCCCGAGTAAAAGTAAATGTGGAATTTGCCCAGTTAAGGTGGCTTGTAAAAAACGTTTGAGTGTAGACGAACCCCTTGTTAAAGGGGTTGCCTGAAATTAACTTCTTGACGATTTGAAAGGGGACGGGTGTAAATTTAAGAACATTCTTTTTAACGAGCTACAACAGTAGCTTCATCAGAAGAGGATGGGTAGTCAAGCCGTTAGAAGAGCTTAAAAAAAGCCAATGTCTTTAGCGTATCGAATAATTTTTCCTAAAGCCATGTAAATGGTGGGATGAAGTTTATCTGGAGAGTTATATTTTTTGCGCAGTTTTTTTAAGTCAAAAACAAGAACATCTTCTGAGGCGAAGAGAATGGCTATTTCCACCTCAAGAGCTTTTGCAATTTTCTTGAGAGTGGAAATAGAAGGGTCTTTTCTGCCACTTTCTATTTGTGCAATGGTGGATTGACTCACTTTTGCCTTTTTAGCCAGTTGCGCTTGGGAAAGCTCTCTGGATTGTCTTAAGTACCTGACCCTTTCGGGTAAAGTGTATCTTGAAAGGCGGTTTTGTCTTTTCTTGGGCACGGCACTTCCCCCTAGTGCTCCTAACGGTTATTTTATGAGTTTTCTTAAGCACTTGTTTAAAAAATAACAAGAATCATGTTTAAAGATGATATTTTATTACTCTTAGTACTTGACTTGATGCGTTAAATCCATTAAGATGGGTTTTAGATATCTCAACTGGGTTTTGCCTTTCAATTCCAACTTGAATGCTCTTCCTTAAGAATTATTTTTCATAGAAGGTTCTAGAGATGGGGCAAATAAGATTTAAAGATAATTTAAAACATTTGATGCTTGTAAGAGGGCTTAAATTAAGTGATGTGAGCAAGGCCACGGGAATTCCTAAAAGCACTCTTTCTGAGTGGACAGCAGGAAGAGAACCTAAAATTTCAGAGGCTTTATTGAAGTTAGCTCAGTACTTGGGAGTTTCTTTGGAGGAATTATTAACAGGAGGCGAACGATCTTTAGTTTTTCAAGAAAAGCTAAGTATCCCTTTGACCATTGAAAGTCATAAATATCTACTTAAATTGGTAAAAGTGGTTTCTGGAGGATCAAAAAATGTTTAAAAAAATCGTTTTGGTTTTTTTATGCTTTGCCTTTTCCTTGGAAGTTCTAGCTTTGGATCAGGTGCCTCAAATGGACTTAGGAAAAAGACTTTTTCAACTGTTAAAGCATTTAGAGGTTCATAGTCACCCCAAATTGAAATTGATGAGTAAAAAATTTTTTCGCGTTAAGTTTGAGTGTTCAAGTTTTGGTGTCGAAGTTCCTGTTAAGGGTGAAAAGATAACTTTCTTCACCAATAAAGTCCCTTATCAGGAAGGGGCTTCCTATCTGTGGGGTCTTTGTTTGAGAGGGGACTCTCTTAAAAAAATTCGCTTAAAGGAGGTGGTTGTGGCGCCTCAGGGAATGAAATGGAGGGTTAAACCCAAAAAAGGAGAGAGGGTTTATCAAAAGGGGCGAGTGTTATCGTATGAAAGAGATTTTCAGATTCGAAATAACTTGGTTTGGACCCAGTGGGTTGTAAAAAAAGGAGATCCTAAAGGGAAGTACCTAATTAAAGTGTATTACAGAAATCATCTCATTGAAGAATTTCCCTTTGTAATTGATGATGTGAAAAGAAAACCTGAGACCCCTAGCACAGATAAGAACGAACAAGAAATCGAACAGCCTAAAAGAGGCTAAGGGGGGTTAGGATATTTTTCTGAATTCTCCTTGAGGTTGCTTATAGACCCATTGACTCTGGAAACCAGCTTGTTGTGCAAGAAAGATAAGAGGGCGAAGGGTGTTAAGGAGAGCTTTTTTAACGGTTTTTTCATTTAACAACGCTGTTTCTTCGATTTTGAGTGATACAACATAGGGCTCAATCAGTTTATGCCATTGGGGAGGTGATAAAAGATCTCTGGATTCTTTTAAAAAGAGAGTTTGTTGATGAATAAATGGCGATATGTACTTGGTGTGAGGAAGGCAGTTGCTTTTTGAAGAATTTATTTCTGGAAGTACAGGGGTGAGGTTCCAAGGCTGATTATGACATACGAAAGACCAAGGAATAAAGTGATCTAACTCAAAGTTATTAGGTTGAATGCGTTTGTTTGAATAGAGACAAGTGATAGGCGTTTTTTCAATGATATTAGTCCAAAGTTCTCTTTCTTTATTTAAGTTATCACGTTTAAAG
>RFKI01000040.1 GCA_003694355.1 Bdellovibrio sp. | reverse complement strand
TATTATATTCAGAAACCTGAATATAATATGCGCAATCAATACCAACCGATGACGGCCATACAACATAAAACTCTTGGCTGGGGTTATATTTTAAGTAATGTTAATGATCGTTTAGAAGTGTTATTTGAAGATGGTATTCGTATTTTAATTTCTAACTATAAATCATAAAAAGGGGATAAAAAGAGCCTATGGCAAAAGATGACTTGACTCAATTGGAAGGAAAGGTAGTAGATGCGGGAGCCGGAGGACTCTACAAGGTAGAGTTAGATAATGGACTGCAAATTAAAGCCAAGCTTTGTGGAAAAATGCGGCGGTTTAACATTCGGGTTGTTGTTGGAGACCGAGTCACAGTTGGAGTTTCGCCTTACGACCCAACCCATGGGTTGATCATGTATAGACATAAATAACCATAATAGCCAATATGAAAGTTTCTCAAGAGTTTTATAAATACACTTCAAAACATCTTCCTCAAATTAAGGCTCCGTCCATAGAAGCCGTTCTCCATTTGCATGAAGAAGGGGCCACAGTTCCCTTTATGGCTCGTTATAGGAAAGAAAGAACCGGCAATTTAAACGAGTTTCAGATACGAGATATATTAAACGCTTATGAAAAGTGGAAAACGGTTTCGCAAAGAAAGGCTTTTGTTCTTGAGGAGATTAAAAAACAGGGAGCTTTAACAGAGGATCTCAAAAAGCAGATAGAAGAAAGTGATGACCTTGCGGTTATTGAAGAGTTGTATAGGCCTTTTAAAAAGAAGAAAAAAACAAAAGCCAAAATAGCGAAGGATGCCGGTCTTCAGCCATTAGCAGACTGGATTTGGAATCTGGGTAGAGAAGCTGCAGCAGGACAGGTGGATTTGGCGGTTAAAGCCAAAGAATATGTAAATCCTCAGGCGGGGTTTGTTACTTATGCAGAGGTGCTTCGAGGAGCTCAACATATTTTAATTGAAAGACTGAACTATAATACAGAGCTAAGAAAAAAAGTGAGAGAAACTTTTTTTAAAGAAGCTAAGGTTGTTAGCAAAAAAACAACCAAATTTAAACCCCATTCCAAGTATGAAATGTATGCTGACTTTTCAGAGTCGGTGCAATCTCTTCAGCAACCGAAAGCTTCACATCGCTATCTGGCTCTTCGCAGAGGGTGGCAAGAAGGAGAACTCAAGGTCACTTTAGAAGTGGATGAAACGCCTTTATTAAAAGCCTTTGAAAAGGCCGCTTGTCCTAATGAAAAATCTCCAGCCAGGGACTTTTTGTTGGAGACGGCAAAAATGGCTCTTACTATCCACGTTATTCCATCAGTGTCTAATGAGCTTCATCGCTTCTTAAAAGAGAAAGCGGATGAGGCGGCTGTTAAGGTTTTTGCAGATAACTTACGACGTGTTCTTATGGCAAGTCCTTTTGGGGCAAAAGTGGTTTTGGGGGTTGATCCTGGTCTTCGGACAGGTTGCAAGGTGGCATTGGTTGATAAGAATGGTCAATTTATCTCTCATACTGTGCTACATATCTTAGGAGAAAAGGCAGAAGAAAAGGGAAAGAAGCTATTTGAAGAGGTTTTTAAACAAATTCATATTGATGCCATTGCTGTGGGTAATGGAACAGGAGGAAGAGAGGCTGAAAGGTTCATTCGTAAAATTTTAAAAGACTTAGGTAAAGAGGATGTGCCCGTTATCATGGTGAATGAGGCGGGGGCCAGTGTGTATTCGGCTTCAGAGGTGGCGGCAAAGGAATTTCCGGATCTTGATGTGACTGTTCGTGGAGCCATTTCCATTTGTCGTCGCCTGCAAGATCCTCTGGCTGAACTTGTAAAAATAGATCCCAAGAGCATTGGAGTTGGGCAGTATCAGCATGATGTTTCACAATCTTTATTAAAGAAATCTTTGCATGCAGTGGTAGAGTCCTGTGTAAATAGTGTGGGCGTGGATGTGAATACAGCCTCTGAAGAGCTTTTAAGATATGTTTCAGGAATTGGTCCTCAATTAGCCAAGAACATAGTGGCTTATCGCAAGAAAAAGGGGTTGTTTCAAGATCGGCAGGAGCTTTTATCGGTTCCGCAATTGTCGTCAAAGTCATTTGAGCAGGCTGCAGGTTTCTTAAGGATTCCAGGGGGAAAGGTTCCATTGGATGCCACAGGGATTCATCCTGAACGATATGCGGCGGTTAAGGATTTGCTTCAGGAGGCAGGTGTTTCTCTGGGAGAAGTTTTAGGAAAAGACGTTTCTCCATTGAGGCCACTTCGTAAAAAGTGGGCTAATCTAATAGGGGAATATACTTTTGATGATATTTTAAAAGAACTTAAGCGCCCAGGAAGGGACCCAAGAGATCCCTTTAAGGTGTTCAAGTTCCGAGAAGATATCCATGATATCGAAGACCTTAAAGAAGGGATGATTTGTCCAGGCATAGTGACAAATGTGACTAATTTTGGGGCTTTTGTGGATATTGGTGTTCATCAAGATGGGCTCGTGCATGTTTCTGAAATGAAGCATAAATTTGTTCGGGAGCCTCAGTTAATCTTTCATCCAGGGGATGTTGTTAAGGTCAAAGTGATTAAAGTGGATAAAGATAAAAAACAAATTTCTTTGTCCACAATTTTGGATCAGAAAAAAACTGGCTCCTCTGTTTCCGTTCGTTCTAAAAAGAAGGTTGCCGCAAAACCCAAGAAGCCATCAGGGAAAAAGTCTTCTCCAAAGTCTAAAAGGCGGCCTCAGAGCAAGCCTTTCAATAACCCTTTTGAAGTTTTAGCTCAAATAAAAAAGTAAGTACTTTTGACTTCTTTTATTAAAATGTGTTGCAATAGATCTTATGTTCGTTCTGGAAGTTAATGGCTTAAGAAAATCTTATAAGAAAGGCTTTATTCCTAAAAAACAGGAAGTATTAAAAGGAGTTAGCTTTAAGGTTTCCAGTGGTGAAATTACAGGTTTTCTTGGAGCTAATGGGGCTGGTAAAACCACAACCATTAAGTGTGTCTTGGCTTTAGCTTTTCCTGATGCTGGAGAGATTACTTTTTTTGAACAAGGCCCATTGAGCCTTGATGCAAAAATGAAAATAGGATTTTTGCCTGAGCGACCTTATTTTTATGAGTATCTTACTGGTAAAGAGTTTTTAAAATTTTATGGGCAGCTATCAGGGCGTTTTTCTTCTGTTGTTTTAAGAAGTCGTATTGAGTCTCTTTTGAAAAGGGTGGATTTGTGGGCTGCAAGGGATAAAAAACTAAAAGACTATTCTAAGGGCATGCTACAAAAGATCGGATTGGCGCAGGCTCTTATTCATGAGCCTGAGTTTGTGATTTTAGATGAACCCCTAGCAGGGCTAGATCCTGACGGAAGGATGACTTTAAGCGAACTTATCCGAGACATAGCCAAAGAAGGAATGGGCGTTTTTTTTAGCAGTCACCTTTTAAATGATGTTGAAAAGCTTTGTCAGAAAGTCATTATTATCAAAAATGGACTTGTTGAGTATGAAGGAGGGGTTCAGGATCTGCTTAAGAAAACAGGAGGTCGGTTTCGGATTGTTTATATTGAAGGTGGCGTTCAAAAAGTTCACATAATAGATGGCAACGAAGGTGAATTGCAAAGTTATATAGATCAGCTGAGAAGAAGGCAGTGTCATATTATAGAGATAAAATCAGATAATACTTTGGAAGATGCTTTTAAAAAAATAGGATTGGGATCTTAGTATTATGCGAGGGATTTGGATTATTGCGCAGAATACGTTTAAAGAAATGATAAGAGATCGAATCTTGTATGGTCTTCTTATTTTTGCCTTATTGCTCATAGGATTCAGTTTGGCCTTAGGGCAGTTAAGTTTTACTGAGCAAGTTCGAATTTCAGCTAACTTTGGTTTTTTGGGAATTCATTTAAGCACAGTGATGTTAGCCATTTTTCTCGGAGGTTCTCTTGTTGTAAAAGAAATTGATAAAAAAACCATTTTAACTTTGTTAGTGAAGCCCATAACAAGAACTCAATTTTTATTAGGAAAGAGCTTGGGGTTGATTTTGGTCATGTTGACAGGAGTTTTGGGACTTGGGTCCATTCTTTTTTTAGTTCTATGGATGATGTCATTTGATGTGGGAATGGGCTTTATTTGGGGACTTTTGGGAATCTTAATGGAAGCAACTCTTATTTTATCTATGTCTTTGTGTTTTAGCACTTTTGCGCGGCCAGTGACAGTGGCTAGTGGTGTTTTGGGGTTATTTTTAATAGGGCATTGGTTAGAGAGTTTAGAGTTTTTTATTAAAAAAAGTGATAGTGTTATATATAAAATGGTTGGAAAGTTAATGGTATCCACTTTCCCAGATTTGGAAGTGTTTAACTGGAGATCTCTTGTTATTTATCATGAAACAGTTTCTACGAAACAAGCACTTTTTGCGGTTTCATATTTGGTTGTTTGGGTCTCTATTTTTATGTTAATTGCAAGTTTTATTTTTTCGAGGAAAGATCTTGGCTGATATTTTATATCAAATACCATCTTCTTTTTCAGTTGCTTTGTTTTTTATTCTGGGGGCCATTTTCGGAAGTTATGCAAATGTTTTAATTTACAGAGTGCCTAAGGGTGAAAATACGGTGACTTCACGAAGTCACTGTCCAAAATGTCAGCATTTAATTTCATGGTATGACAACATTCCTCTTTTATCCTGGCTTTTTCTAGGAGGAAGGTGCCGACGTTGTAAGGGAAAAATTTCTTTCAGATATTTCATTGTTGAACTTTTAATGGCTATCTTATTTGCTGGTTTATGGGTGAAAATAGGCTGGAAGTTTACTCTTTTAGAATATTTGGTTTTAGCCTTTGGTCTGGTTGTCGTTAGTTTTATTGATTTAGATCATATGATTTTGCCAGATCGTTTTACTTTGTCGGGTATTGTTATTGGCATCGTTGGCTCTTTCATTAATCCAGAAAGAAGCTGGGAAGATGCTTTATTGGGGATTTTGTTTGGTGGAGGTTTTTTGTGGGCCGTTGCTTATTTTTATCTTCTTTTGCGCAAACAGGAAGGCTTAGGTGGAGGAGATATTAAGCTGTTGGCTTGGATAGGAGCGGTTTTAGGGTGGAAGCCCATACCGTTTATTATCCTGTCCTCAAGTCTAGTCGGTACTTTAGTTGGGATTTTTGTAATGTTAAGATCAAAGTCAGGTCTTAAGACTATTATTCCGTTTGGGCCCTATATTGCTTTAGGGGCTTTGATTTACATCTTTTGGGGACAAGAAATAGCAGAGTGGTACTTGCATATATTTATCCCCTATCTCAGTCCTGTTAATTGACATTTTTTACTGTCTTAGGTCTAATTTAAATTGGACTTATGTAAAATAAAAGTCTGTATCTAGACCAGATCAAGGAAGAGAGGAGCATCAAGAAGATGCTATTTAAAAAGAAAAAACTTATAGGTCTTGATGTTGGTGCAAGCGCGATTAAGCTGGCTGAACTGGATAACGTCAAGAAAGCTCCCCACCTGGTATCTTTTGGGATGGCACCTACTCCAAAAGAATCTTCAGGAGCCAAAGAGGTTTTCCCTCAGGAACAACTGGCTGAAGCCATTAGAAATCTTGTTAAGGAAGTTAAGACTAAAAGACGTCGTGTTGCTACAGCTATTTGGGACTCTTCAGTCATTGTCAAAAAAATTTCTATTTTGAAAGCAGATGAAAGTTTGATTGAAGAGCAAATTCGTTATGAGGCAGAGCAATATATTCCTCATGACATTAACCAAGTGAGTTTGGATTTTGAAATTTTAAAAAGTTCAGATCCTCAAAGCGATACGGTCGATGTTCTTCTTGTGGCAGCATTTGAAGAAAGTGCATTAAAGTGCGTAGAAACTATAACAATGGCAGGACTAGAGTGTAGTGTGTTGGATGTGAAGGGCTTTGCGCTAGCTAATTGCTTTGAGGTCAATTATGGAGCTTCTCAAGGACAGGTCGTGGGTCTTTTGAACGTAGGCGCTCATGAAACAAGTTTTGTTATTTTTGAAAATGGAGAAATTGTTTTTTGTAGAGAGGTTCCTGTTGGAGGAGATACTTATACGGGGGACCTTCAAAAGGTTTTAGGAGTCTCTTTTGAAGAGGCGGAATCTTTAAAGATTAGCCTTTCAGAAGATGCTGCTGCTCCAGAAGAGGCTTATAAAGTTGTGAAGTCCATCCATGAAATTATTTGTGATGAAATCAGTGGAACTTTAGATTTCTTTTTAAACACTTCTTCTGCAGAATCTTTAGATCGGTGCTTTATTACAGGAGGAGGAGCCAGAGTTCCTGGGTTTCTGGAGGCTATGAGTAAGATAGCGCCATGTGAGGAGCTAGATCCCTTTAGAAAGATTTCTTTTAATAAAAAAATTTTTTCTAGTGAATATATCCAGCAAATTAAACCTTTTTCTGCCGTAGCCATTGGTTTGGGGTTGAGGGAAGAGGAGAAAACATAATGGCACGGATTAATTTACTGAGAGATAGAGGGCAGGAAACAAAGTTTGATACAGAACTTCTTGATATCCAAGGTTTTAGTGGTGGAGGAGGAGAGGGCGGACTGCACTCTTTATTTAAGCTACTATTTATTTTTGGTTTTCCTCTGGCTTTATATGTATATCAATGGGGACATTTAAAAAGTCTAAACAGTCAGATTAGTCATTTAAATGTTGAACTTCAAAAAGTTCAAAGAGAGCTGACGGCAGAACAGGAAAAAGTGGCAAAAATGAAAGCTCATAAAAAGCGACTGGCTGATGTGAATAAAAAAATCGAAGCTATAAAGAAGCTTTCGTCTGAGAGGTTAAAAGCTATTAAATCTTTAGACTTCATTCAATCTCAAATGCCAGAAAAAGCATGGCTCACTCGCTTAAATTATGAGCCAGAAAAAATCTCCTTAGATGGATATGCGGTTTCAGAAGATGTGTTCTCCAAACTTTTAAAAGGCCTTGAGCAAAATCCTATATTTTTAAGTGTCGTTCCTGAAAAAATTGAAGAGGTCGTTCATGAAAAATTGCGAGTTAAACGATTTCAAATTGAAGTGCTCTTGCAAAAAGATGTTTTGAAAAAACAAGGGAGATAGTGGTGGAGGAAAAACTAAAAGAAATGACTTATGGTCAAGCTGCCATTTTTGGAATTCTACTCGCAGCGATTTACTACTTTTTAGCTTATGATAGCGGTTCTTCTAAAGAGTTACAGTTACAAAATCTAACGAAACAAGTTCAGACGAAAAAACTAGAAATTCGAAAAGCAAAAAGAGCTATTGCTTCTGCAAAAAAATTTGAGAAATTAGCGAAGCAGACAGGAGGTCTTTTAGAGAAAGTGATTCAATATCTTCCCAATGATATGACGCCTGTTGAAGCTAAAAAAATGATTGCAAAAGAGGCCCAGGTTGTGGGGATTAGTTTTTCCAATATTTCGGCAAAATTACTAGACGAAGAGGTTTATGATTTTGTTAGAGAAATTGAAATTGGAGCTAGGTTTAAGGGAGAATTTAATCAGATGATGAACTTTTTATCTGACTTAACGGGTATAGGAAAAATTATAGTGGTGAAGAAGCTGCAAATGTCTCCAATTACATCATTGAAAAGTAGTTCTGGTCCTCTTATAGATATGAATTTAGAGTTAAGAGCCTTTTACTTTTCTACAGAAGAGAAAAAGAAAGATGGTGGAGTTTAATGGTTAAAGCTCGTTATGTAGAAATACTTTTGTATGTTTTAGTGGCTGGACTGAGTCTTTTATTAGCTTTATGGATAAGTACGGCCTTTTTAAAGAAAGTTTCTTCTACGGAGCAAAAAAAGAGTCAAGTTGTGCCAGCTCAAGAGGAAAAGAAGAATTCTCCTCATGTGGAGAACGAACAAAATAAAAGCGTTACATCTAATGATTCGGAAAGTTTTGTTGATTTAACTCCACCCTCTAAGGAAAAGAAAGAAAAGGTACCAGAATTCTTAAAAGAATTTCCTTTGTTACAAAAATATGTTTATGACGGTTCAGGGCGACGTAACCCTTTTCTTCCTTATGCTTCCATAAAAATAGCTGAAAGCTCTCAAGAGGGCCCTGTTTTTCCTTTACAACAATATGATTTAAGTGAGTTAAAGCTAAGAGGGATTTTGTGGGATGTTAAAAACCCTAAAGCTATGTTTGAAGACCCCACAAAAGAGATACATTTGTTAGGTAAAGATGATCGTATAGGACGTAATAATGGTTATATTGCTGTGATTCGTGAAGGAGAAGTTGTAGTGGTTGAACCTAAAAAAATTAGAGGAGAGTTGGTTTATACCACTCGGGTTATAAAGATTGATCAATAAGGGAGGGTTTCAAGGATGAACCAAAGACTCATAAAAGCAGTATTAATGGTACTTCTTGTTTTTAATTTCTTGGCTTGTTCGTTGAATTCAAAAAAAGGTGATAGAATTGATGAAGAAGTTGCTTCTTTTGCAGAAGAAGGTGTCGAAGGAGCAGAAGAAGGAGAAGCTGAAGAGGGAAATGAAAATGCAGATGAAAATGAAGAAGATATTGTAGAGAGTGATGATGTTGATAATGATGAGGAAGATATTGCGGAAAATGACAGTGATCAAGTGGATGAAGATGAATTTGATGAGGAAGGAAATGATGAAGTAACAGAGAACGACGCTGAAGAAAAAGAAGAAGACCTTACAGCTCAAAATGAAGAAGATAGTGGGGCTGAAGATGAAGAAGTTCAAGCTTCCTCTAATAAAATAAGTGAAGAAGACTTAGAAGAAGAGAATAATGAAGAACATGTAGAAGTGAAAAATATAGAGTATAAGGCTAATACTCAAGGTGGTGTTATTGTTGTTAAAACTTCAGGAGAAGCTTCCTATACGACAAGATATAAACCAGACTTAAAACAGTTTGTTTTAGAGATTAAAAATGCTTTTTTAAATGAATCTTTGAAGAGGCCATATATTTTAAAAGAGTTTGATGGAGCGTTTCAGGGAATCAATGCTTATCAAAAACCTGGAAGTCAAATTGCTCGTATAGTAGTTCAATTAAGATCCTCTCAAAAACCAATTGTTCAAAGAGAAGGGAACTCTTTTGTTATCATCCCTGAAAAAGGGCTCAATTTGGCTGAATCCAAACCTTCTTCTAAGCCTGAAAATCAAGTGACTCAAAAAACAACTGAAGAAATTCAAATTGCTCAAGATGAAAAAGCTTTAAGTGCCAGATCATTAGAAGAATTTTTTGCATCGAACATGAAATTCTATGGGCGTCCCATATCTATTCAAACAAAGGACGCCGATGTGAGAGATGTTATTCAATTCATTGCTGATTTCAGCGGATCTAATATTGTGATTTCTGATGATGTAAAAGGAAAAATTTCTTTGAAGTTAAGGCAAATCCCTTGGGATCAAGCTTTGGTGATTGTGATGAAAACCAAGGGTTTGGGATATATCAGGCAGGGAAATGTTTTAAGGATATCAAAACTTTCCCTCTTACAAGAAGAGGCCTTGGCTGCCAAAAGGATTATAGACTCTCAAAAGGGATTAACGCCTTTAAGAGTTAAGGTTATTCCAGTTAACTATGCTAAGGTTGAGGACCTCAAAAAACAGATATCTCCTTTTTTAACTAGAGATAGAGGAAAGGTGGTAGTAGATAAGAGGACAAGCTCAGTGGTTATTACAGATACAGATGAGGTTATTCAAAGAGTCAGTAAGCTCATAAAGGAATTGGATGTTCCTCCAGAACAAGTCATGATAGAAGCTAAAGTTGTAGAAGCTTCTGAAGAATTCCAAAAAAAGTTTGGAATCAATTGGAGTTTTGGAGGAGGGTCTCTGCTTTCAGGATCTATTAACTCAAGTTTGCAAGTCAACAGTAGCAATTTAAAGGCAAATCCATTTAGTAGCTTAACCGTAGGGGCATTCCCTCTGGTTGGAGATTTATCAGCTAAACTCATAATGGCAGAAAAGGAATCAATGGTGAAAATTATTTCTTCTCCTCGTATTATAGCTATGAATAAGGAAAAGGCTGAAATTATTCAGAAAACTCAAGTTATTACTGTTCAAGAAACATTTGACAATGACTCTAACACGACAACGACAACATCCTCATCTAAGGACCTCACACTTCGTTTAACGGTTACTCCGCAAATTACATCTTCAGGAAGCGTGATTATGGATGTGGAGCTTTTAAGAGAGTTCCCTGGAGCTATAGCAAATTCCAAGACTCAGGACCGACCAACCAATACACGAAAGGCAACAACAAAAATTTTGGTTAAAAATGGCGATACTGCAGTTATTGGAGGTATCTATCAAAGTGATACCACAAGAACAGATAATGGGGTTCCAGGACTTAAAGATATTCCTATTTTGGGGTGGCTATTTAAGGGTAGAGAAAATAGTCGGGTGAAAAATGAGTTGCTTCTGTTTTTAACCCCTCGCATTTTGAAGAATCAAGAAGCCGGGTCTTGATGGCTGTTAAGTTCAGATAAAAGGCTTAACCTGTTTTATTAGTATTTATTGATATGTTTACTTATCTAAGATGGAAAGCACTTATTACTTATAAAGTCTTGTTTGTTTGATGCTTATAAAGAAGAGACTTATTTTGTTGTGGCAAAAATCACTTTACTAAACCGTTCTCCAGGATCGGTAGTTCCATTTCCAAACCAACCTTCAATGCGTATTTTTAGTCGATAGGTGTATTGATTGGGGATAGAGGGGTCTGGGATACCATCAACAGCTTGTGTAGTTTTAAGTAAAGTTGCTGTATCTCCTGGGGGAATCACTTCTATATAGGCTGTGGTTAAGTTATAGGAAGTAGGAGAGAATCCAGTTTCTACAATTTGGTTACCATTTACATCAAAGACATCTATAAAAATAGCCGCCACAGTTAGGTACTCACTCGTGTTATTTGTGGCATTGAATGAAATAAGAAACCAGTTTTTAGAATAAGTCGTATCTGCATCAACTTGCTGATCAATGGGGTAAACAAAGGGTGTTTCTGGAAATATGGAGATCTCAAAATCTTTAATTTTTCCCTCACCGCACTGGGCAGTAACGAATAAATAAAGGAGTAAAAAAGTTATTTTTACTAAAAAATTTAGACGATTAGCCATTGGATCTCCAGCCCTTTTTATTATTTTATGTTTTCTGGTGAGCCTTGTCTATGGGAGATTTCGGAGCAATGTTTTGAATTGAAACACTTTTTGTGTTAACGAACACCACTGTAAGGAGAAGAGGTATGGAACTGTTTGAGAACCAGACTTTAGATGGGCCTCTGGCTGAACAATTAAGGCCCCAAAGCCTTAAGGATTTTTTTGGGCAAGATCAGGTTCTCCAGTCGCACCCTCTTTTAAAAAAAGCTCTTAAGGAGAAAATTCAGATCCCTAACATGATTTTATGGGGGCCTCCAGGAACAGGGAAAACAACATTTGCCCATCTTGTGGCCCAAGAAATAAAAGGTGACTTTATCAGTGTTAATGCTGTTGATACAGGGGCTAAAAAACTTCGAGAAATAGGCCAGCAGTCTCGAGAAAAAAAATTGCAATGGGGACAGACAACGATTCTTTTTATTGATGAGATCCATCGTTTAAATCGTTCACAACAGGATGTCTTATTGCCCTTTTCTGAAAGGGGCGACTTTTCTTTAATAGGGGCAACAACAGAAAACCCAAGTTATGAGTTAAGCTCAGCCCTTTTAAGTCGTTGCCAAGTTTTAATTTTTGAGCCTCTCAGTGAAGAGGCTCTTTGCCATATTCTCAAAAGAGCTTTGCAGATCAGTGGCATAGGGGATGAAAAAGATCTGTTTGAGCCAGAGGGGTTAACGCTTTTGTTTTCTCGCTCAAGGGGAGATGCGCGCGCTTTTATTAATGATTTAGAAATTATATTTAGCGCTTATAAAAATAAAGAAGTTCATCTGAAATGGCCATTGGGTGTTTCAGATTTAAAAGAGCTTCTGAAGTCATCTTTCCGGCCCATCATTTATGATAAAAATGGTGAAGAGCACTTTAACTGCATTTCTGCTTTTATTAAAAGTGTGAGGGGGTCAGATCCAGATGCTGCAGTTTATTATTTAGCTCGAATGCTTCATGGGGGAGAGGACCCTGTTTTTATAGCAAGGCGATTGGTGATTTTAGCTTCAGAGGATATTGGCAATGCTGATCCTCGAGCATTAACTTTAGCTGTATCAGCTCTACAGGCTGTTGAGTTGGTTGGCATGCCAGAAGCTCGGATTTGTTTGTCTCAAGTGACCACTTACTTGGCGGCAGCGCCCAAATCGAATCGATCTTATAAGGCTATCAATGAAGCCTTGAGTGTTGTTAAATCTTTAGGGGCCTTGCCTGTACCAAAGTCTTTGTGCTCTTCAAGAACACAGCTCGCACAAGAGCTTGGGTATGGAGAGGGTTATCAATATTCTCATAACGGGGTGAGAGGTTTTATCCCTCAAGACTTTTTACCAGAAAAGATTAGAGATAAGAAGTTTTATCACCCCTCGGATTATGGATTTGAACGGAACATTAAAGAACATCTGGCTTGGTTAAGAGGAGAAAAAAAGAAGCCAGAGAATAAATAAATTTATGCTGAAGGCTTGTGTTGGAGAGAAACTAACCCTTGTAACCAAGCTTTTTCTTTAGAGAGGTTAAATCCGATAGCTTCTCCTCCTTCCAGGATGGCCTCAAAAACATAGCGAAGAAGAGCGATTTCCTGTTGGTGGTTTTGATGGTCAGACATATGTTCCTCAATGGCCTCAATCACGCTAATTAGGTCAGGTGTTGTAACAACTTTGGGAAGCTTATGAATATGAAGACTGTGGCAGGGTACGGGCTTAAAGCCAATCAATTTCTCAGTTAATAAGATTTTCTTATTATCCAGAAAGTTAACTTGTAAGAAGGGCCTATTTTGAGAGTCAAATCTTTCAAGCACTTCCTCAACCTGGGATTTGGAAAATTGAATGCTTTTCTGGTCTACAATTTGTTGTATTTCCACCAATTGGTCGTCATGTTGAATAAAGTGAAGTCCTGAAGCTTTTTCGATGTACTGTGAAATCATCTCTATCCATGAGAGGTCACACGCTGCCTTATTTGAATAAGTCAATGTTACCTCATCTGTTGTGTTTTTGTTTTCACAGTGGAGTTATCGTCTTCCTGGTGAAAGACTTGAGATGTTATGAAAATTTTAGGTGATTGTCCTGCGCAAAAATGAGGCGTATATTTATGAGACAAAAGCGGAGGAAGTATGATTGTGCGGCGCTGGTTAGCTCCTAAGGAGCCAGATATTGAGAGTATTAAAAAGCTTTTTGAAGCAGAGGGTTATGAACCCTTTGTGGAAAAGTTTGATGCTGGAACAGTGCTTCCTGATCACAGACATCCTTTTGATGAGGTGAGAATGGTTGTGGAAGGAGAGCTTTTAGTTAATGTGGCAGGAAATCAGCTTTTATTAAGGCCAGGAGATAAGATTGTGATTCCCTCAAACACACGTCACTCCAAGAAGGTCAATGGGGCAAAGGCTTGTGTTTGTGTGTGTGCGAATGTTGTTCGTTAAAAAATGATTGACCTTTTTAATTCTCTGGGTCATTCTCCTCTATCTTAGATGGGGGTGTAGCTCAGTTGGGAGAGCATCTGATTTGCATTCAGAAGGTCGCAGGTTCGATCCCTGTCACCTCCACTTTTTTCGGACCCCTTTATTGGCCTAATTCACTAAAAATTCCATTGCAATAGTCGTCTTAGCCGTTAAGTGTGAATACCCTTTATAGGATAAGAAAGGCCTCTTTTTATGAAGCCTTTCTAAAGCTTAGAGTTTCTCCCTTCTTTTAGAAGGGTTATTTTTTATACTTGTACTTTATCACTATTTGAGTGCCAGGCTTTAGAGATTTCTTAAATATCAGAGTTTTTCCTTCAATCTTCCATTTTACATTTTGAGAAGGGAGCAGGGTGATGGTGACATCCTTTTTAGATAAGGGACGGTGTTGGAGAGTAAAGCGCTTGTTATTATGTGTACCGGAAAGCTTTCGTAATTTTTGAAACAAAGGGATTAGCGAAGGAGAGCAGATACTGATAGAAAAACCGCCTGTTAGTTTGTTCAACTGGTTTACAAAAGTTCCATATTGAGCACCTCGGTCGCTAAAAGGATTTGTTTGTTGAGAGAGGCACTCTTGATCTCCAGGAGGGATAATAATACCAAAAGTTGTTAATTTCTTATAAGGGAACTGTTGTTTGAAAGCCTGAATGACTTCTTCAGGCTGTGTGGCTGTATTTGTTGGAATTTTTTGTTCGTCCTCGTCAGAGATATAGATAACGGCGAGATCTGCATTTTGTCTGAAGAAACTCTGATTGTGTGGATTGGAAAAGGCCAAAATGGAGGTCTTTAGGGGTTCTGTTTTTTCTGTTGTACAAGGTGGATAAATCCACTCATCCAAGTCATTATTACATTCGATAAATGAGACAAGTTCATCAAGTTCTTTAGGTTTGTTTTTTCTTGTAAGAAAAAGAGACTTGCGTGTTGCAGGAACAAGACGGCCCTTTAGTGCATTCGGTCCTGAAATACTTGTGGAAGTGGCTGCAATTCGAAAATCCGTTTTATTTAAATATTTAATAAGGGGACGAAAACGTTTACCTATAGTCCAAAGATCATCTCTCATAGATAAAGAGGTATCCGTAATAACAAGAATGTCTAATTTGTTACTTTTTACATTAAATCTTTCGGAAGCAGAAAAAACATTTTCCATAGGATCATCAATCACAATGGGCGTTTCATAGTTTCCATCATCGCCATTGTGTTCGGAGTCATCGTCTTGAGCAGGAGGCTTGGGATTTGTAGCCACGGGATCGTCAATCACAATGGGGTCCGGTTTGGCAATGGGATCTTGAGGATTGTCATCATCGCCATGGTGGTCAGAGTCGTCGCCTTGAGCAGGAGGCTTGGGATTGGTGGCTACGGGGTCGTCGATCACAATGGGGTCCGGTTTGGCAACGGGATCTTGAAGATTGTCATCATCGCCATGGTGGTCAGAGTCGTCGTCTTGAGCAGGAGGCTTGGGATTGGTAGCCACGGGGTCGTCAATCACAATGGGGTCTGGTTTGGCAATGGGATCTTGAGGACTGTCATCATCGTCATGGTGGTCAGAGTCGTCGTCTTGAGCAGGAGGCTTGGGATTGGTGGCCACGGGGTCGTCAATCACAATGGGGTCCGGTTTGGCAACGGGATCTTGAGGACTGTCATCATCGTCACGGTGGTCAGAGTCGTCGTCTTGAGCAGGAGGCTTGGGATTGGTGGCTACGGGATCAGGGATTGTGGTTGGTGGTTCAGGATTAGTGACCACAGGATCAGGAGTTGTGGTTGGTGGTTCCGGGTTGGTGACCACGGGATCAGGAGTTGTGGTTGGTGGTTCCGGGTTGGTGACCACGGGGTCAGCAGGTGTTGAGGCTGGTGGTTTAGGATTGGTAATCACGGGGTTCGTAGGTGTTGTGGGATTTGATGGGGGGCTATTAGGAGGAAGCACAATGGGCGCATCTGATTCAGGTGAGCCCATAACAAGTTTATTAGCTTGCTGGAGACTTTGAGATTGATTTAAATTGTTAAAATTTTGATCATTATTTTTCCCGCATGCACTTAGTAGCAAACTAATGCTGCTTAAAAGTATCAAGGTGTATCTCATTTTTCCCCTCTCTTTGTTTTAACTTCTTAAAAGAGCAAGACCTGGACCAAAGACAAGGGAGAGAACGTTTCGTCATAAAACAAAATGACTTTAGTTTTTTCAAAAAAATGTCAAAACTGTTTTTTCGTAAATGTTTTAAATAAAAAATTTAAAAAAGTTGTTTCAATTTTAGACATAGGTCCTCTCTAGAAAAAAGAGGTAAAGTCCGACTTGTTTTTTACAGGACACATGGAGGTGACCTATGGAAAAAATAAGCAGCATATTGCCTAGCAATAGTCGTATTACAAATGTGGATTTATCCCAAGCCTCTGGGGCCGCTCGACCAGGAAGCCCTGCTTTTGGAAGAAAAATAGGAGTTTCCACATCACGAAAGGGACTGCCTGAAACAACCGCTTCAAGAGCGGTGAGAGAGCAGCAAGCCCTCTTACAGAAAAGGAGTCAAGATCAGCTTCATGCTGAAATTGT
>RFKI01000325.1 GCA_003694355.1 Bdellovibrio sp. | reverse complement strand
CTTCTCAGAGTGTTAATATGAACTTGAGTGAAAAGGAAAAATCTCCTCGGTTTCTCCTGGAGAAATTCAAGGCTTTTGGAAAAGAATGGAGTGCTGGAATTTTACACTATGTTTTTTTCGATTTGCCATCCGTGATTGCTGAGGAAAGTGCTCGTTATGGAAATACGGTTTCTGCTTTGACAGCTCCAGCTTCTCGATTCTCTTATGAGTTTAACGGGGCTGTTTTATTTATGGATCACTTGAAAGAATGGTCTCCTCAGTGGAAGTCTCATATTCGTTTTGAGTTATTGAAAAATTTGGTTGCTCCTGAAAAGTTCAATCGAGGAGGAAGGGCTGTTTTGGGAACTACATGGACGCGATCGCATTTGGGTCTTCATCCTTATATAGAAATCTTTTTTTCGGAGTCAGATGTGGCCCCAGCTTCTTACAATTCAGCGTCTCTGGGTCACAATAACCGACAAGGAGTTAAGTATGGATTAGATCTTCAGTTCCCTAAAAGGGGATTTGGTTTGAATTTCGCTTATGTAGATAGTCGATTGATTAACAGAAGTCTTTCTCAAAAAGACTTGAGTTCTTTTTATTTTGGTTTGGAGACTTTGTATGTTGTTTTTTAGGTGTGGCATAATTATTTTCTCTTTTTATCTGGCTGCCTGTTGGGGACCTCGTCCTAAAGGGCCTGAAGAACAGCAAAAAGTTTCTGGAGCGAGTTTCTATGTTTATGAAGCAGGAGGACGTCCTCGTTCTCGTGTAGAACGACATCATAAATGGAACATTCCATACAGTAAAAATTATTCTTTTTATGTGTGTCTGAAAGACTCTCTGACAGATGTTCCTGTGCGCTCTCAGAGATTTTATGTTTCCAAGGATAAGAAAAGCTTTGGACCTTTTCGAACAGATGAAAATGGTTGTTTAAGTTGGGTTGAAAATATTTCTTTCAATTATTTTAAAAAGACGCCTGCATATATTTATGAACCTCGATGGATTACCACTTTATCTCAACACTCTGGTAAGGTTCCTGTTCATTTTGTCTTAAATCCTTGGTTGCAGTACCGAGGGGGCAGCATGTCGGCTGAGGTTGTCTATCTTAATAAAAATAATTTCTCTTCTGAAGAAAAAAAGAAACTGCTCTCAGAGAGAGATGTAGTTAACTTTAAAGAACCTCCAGTTTCTTTATGGGTGGATGAACCTCAAATATTTGTTCGGGATGTTAAAGAGCTGATTTCCTCTACATCTAAAACAACAAATTCAAATTTGGACGACACTCAAGGTGTCCATTTAGAGGTCCATTTAAAGACAAAAGTTCGTGTTCAATTAGAAGATGCTGCTGGACAGCCATATACTTTGCCCTTGAATACAGGAACTTTTCGTGTGGAAGCGGTCTTGTTAGCAAAAGGCTTTGATATGCAGAGAAGTGAAAAACCTTTAATTTTAACTCCAGAAGTGCCTCCAGAAATGGCTGAAGTCAATCCAGCAGATGGATATTTAAGGGTCAAAATAAATACAATACTAACTCGTCGAGTTTATCGGGGGAGTATTTACATAGCTTTAAGGGTGATACCTGTTCAACTCCCGTCTTTCGTTAAGATTTCGAAATTTGATGGGCTCTACTTGTTGAAGCATCGATACAGTAAAATTCTTGGACATGCCTCAACGGTTTTGACTTCTCTGCCTCATAAGAAAGATGCTTCATTTAATTATTCTCAATATTTAAAAACAGCTGTTAACTTCTCCAAGTATTTAAAAACAAGAGAGGCATTTAAGCTTGACCCTTACATTTTTAGAAAATTAAATGTGCGATTTCAGACCATTAAGAGAGGAGAAACGGCAACCACTCGAACCGTTCTTTTTAGAGTGACAACATGTGTTCTGGACTCATTTGGAGATCCAGTTCCTTTCGAGAAGTTTGAAATTAAAATTTTAAGAAATAGTAAATTGAATAGTAAGGCCTTGATGCGACAACCAGATCCACCCCCTCCTTTTGTTCGTGAAACAGATGAGGAGGGTTGTTTAAGTTGGATGGATGAAATTACTCATAAATACTATAAACCTGAAGACTATGTTTTTCCTGAGGCCATTGTGACCAATTGGTCTCAAAAGCAACGAGCCTTAAAAGAGGGGAAAAAGCCTTTTTCTAAACGACTGACGATGGTTGTGAACCCTTGGGATGAGAAGTGGACTTTTGGTGCAGACAAAAGATCGCTTTTAGACAGTTATGTTAGGTCTATTCGTCAACGACGAAAAATAGAGTCCCGTTTTTTTGTTGCGGAATATTCTTATCAAACCATTCGCTTTTTATACAACATCAATCGTTTTATGGACTTAAAGGTGAAAAAGACCGTTCTTCTAAGGTTTCGCCCTAAAGCTCTGCGATATAATAGTATTGTTCGTGGTAGAACAACAGAGCCTTTAAGAGATGGTATTTATTTGATGAAAGTGGCTCTCCACAAGCCATATCTAGATCCAGCTTCAAAGGGCATACAAATTAAATTAGATAGGCAACTTGGGACGCATGTGATTGTTCCCACAGATGAGAACAAAGATGTGGAATACGATGACAATTCTGGAGGATTTCTTTATACAACCTATACGGGAACAAAGGTTAAAATTAAAGAACATATTAGTGTGATTCAGAAGTTGGTAAGAGTTCAGAATGGACAAGTGATCACTCCTATTACTTTTTCTATCAATGATCTTCGATTAATGAAAATCCGGTCACAGCTTTTTATCCAGTTGGAAACAATAGATGAAACAAAACTTCTTGCAGCTAACGTATTTAAGAAAAAAACAGATGAAAAGCTTAAGGAGCTTTCAGAATACATCAGAGAAGATAAAGTGAATGAAGAGGTTCTTAAGAGGTGTTGGCTGCAAAAGAACCCGAATTTTAAAATGCAGCTTAGAATTAAGCTTGATTTCTTAAAACAACGGCGTCTGGAGCATTCTTTGGAGCTGGCTAAGAAAAATGGAGCTCCTAAGGAAATTATAGAAGATTTAGAAAGAAGTGTGAGAGAATTTGCTGAGAACTATAAAAATTATCGAGATGGTTTAATGACCAAGCTGGTAGAAAATATTAATGCTTCTCGCATAAATCAGTTTTTTATTGATATGAGAAATGGGCGTATTCAATTTGGTGCCACATCAGATCAGGACTTAATGACGTTTATAAATGAGTCCCAGTTGTCAAATAAGTACATGAATGACATCTGTTTGGATATACAAAAAGAGATTTTAGAGGAAATGAGCCTCAATGATTTTACCATATATCCTGCTGCGCCGATTGTGGACCTGAATTTGCTTGTGGATAAAGATTCAGGATTGAAAAAGAGAACCTTTGTGGGGCCTCTTACTTTAATTTTTAATTCTAATTTTGCGAATATGAGGGCCACAGATAATTTAGATGAGAATCTTTGTAAGTATGATGACTGCAATCAGTTAACAAACTCTTTTGGAGAACACTTAGAAAAAGAAGAGGAAAGAGTCCGAAGGAATAAAAATTATGAAGACTCTTCTTTGTTTGGTTCTCTTAAATATGCCGTTAACTTACAGGTGGATGACTTGATTAAAAGAAAAGTCCAGATGATGAAAAACTATATTAAAGAGATGAAAGTAGAGTCTTTACTTTATAATTTGGTGAAATTTCAGAAGATGATATATGTGAGTCTCTCTGGAAAGCCAGATTTTAAGTTGAAGAAATACACTTGTGGTCCTTTGACTCAAGAGAGACTTTCTAAGGTTCATTTAGAAAGTGATTGTTTTCAAAAAACAGAAGAGTTTACTCTATCTCTTCAGGGTCTTCTTAAAAAACTGAACATTTCTCAAATTCAGAACCAAGTGACCAAACATGACTTGGAGCGAATGGTTGATACTAAAGTGGCTTCCCCTGATTTGCAAGAAAGGCTTTGTCGAGTTTTGGCAGAACATTTTATTCAGGTGAATGAAGATCTGATTGCTCAGTCAAGTTCCTTGAACCAATGGTATAAAAAAGCGATTCAAAAGGGGAACAAATGGCTCAAAAAGCTATCTTTGCCTTATCGATTAGGAGGAGAAAATAAAGTTGTAAAGAGAGTTAAAAAGAGTAAGCTTGTTGATTTAACACAATCTTGTTTGTTTTTTATAAATAAAAATCGTTTATTGGATATTACAGCCAAATACCGGGTGAAAGAAACAGGTGCTTACAGGTATAAGGGTGGTAAGTCCATGAATATCACTGTCATGGATGCTTTTTCCATGTTCAACAACCGAGCTCTTCATGTTTCTGGAGAAGGGGGGCTTTTTGGAACGGTTTCAGTGGGTAAAGGGATTTCTGGAGGAGGTTCTGTTCGGATTGGTTGGGGAGGTGGTATGGAAAGAGGGAAAAGTGCTAATATCAATGTGCAAAGTGCCACTTTCCTGGTGATGCAAACAGCAGCCTTTGATTTGCAGCTTCTCAGGTATGAAAAGTGTGTGGCTATTAAGTGGAGCCCTGAGTTTAAAAACATAAAGTCTATTTCAGAATTGGCGAAGGAGGCTAATAAAGAGGGGAAAACTTTATATTATCCTGTTCTATTTCTCTGTAAAGGCCAATATGAAGATAAACCCATTAATGTTCGAGAAAAATATTATTACTTTACTCAGCACTTTACTGCCGGGGATATGCTAGACCCTGGAGATCTTTATAATCATCCCTGGTTACTAGCTCTTCGAGGAGTGAGGGAGTTTCGTGCCTTTATAACTATGATTACAAAGGATAAAGTCGCAAAGCCTGTTCCCAGTGATACTTTAGAAAGACTTCTTTTAGATCCTTTGTTTGGAGATACTTATAAAACCCCTGTGCGTTACCAGTGGTCTATTGATCGTTTAAGTTATCTATATCAAAAAGTTTTACCAACGTTTCCAGGAATTTATACGGATCTGGGAGATGAAGGTTTAGAGGATGACCAATATCCTTGGAGGAATAAGCCTGATGACTCTATTCATGAAGATGGGAGCTTTTGGAATGAGTGGGATTTAGAGCCTGTTCCTGAGGAGGCTCTTTAAGATGATGTTGCACCCACTGGACAACCTTTAGGGAGGCGCCTGTTCGTTTCTGGATTTCTTGTTGAATAGAATTTTTCCAGCAGGGTTGCTTTTCTTGAAAGAAGGTTTGAACAAGGTTGTAGAATTCTTGGCTGGTGTTAAAACTACTTATGTAACATAATCTTTGATTGAGGAAAAACTTTTTAAAAAGGCAAGCTTCTGGAGAGTTCTGATAGTAGGGGCCTACTAAAACAGGAACTCCTGCAGCTAAAGGCTCCATCACACTATGAACCTTTTTTTTAAAAGAGCCACCCACAAAAGCCAAGTGTGCATAGGGGTAGAGACTGGCCAGGACTCCTATTTGATCAATGAGAAGAAGGGAGTCCCCAGACCAGGAACTGATTTGAGAAAAGAATTCTACAGGGACTTTTTGTTTTTCAAAAAAATTTTTCAGGCGGATAAGATTTTGTTTTGAGGGTTCATGGGGGGCAATGATGGGAGCAAGAGTTTTTTCTTTAAAAAGTTGAACAAGAGGCACTTGTATAACTCGTTCATCTTCTTTCCAGGTGGAGCCAGCAATAAATATTTTTTTGTTAGATTGAATGGAATGAGTTTTCACTAAAGGGGATGGAATATGGAGTTTTTGTATAACTTGGTCATAGCGGGTGTCTCCAACCTCTTTCACGGAGGGCGCGCCTAGAGTTTTATAAAGAGAGATTTGTTCTTTAGAAACGCAGTAAACATCATTGATTTTTGAGTATGTTTTTTTAACCAAAGGGTATAAAAACTTTTCTCCTGGAGATATTTGTTTTTTGTTGGCAGAGAAAATAAGAATAGGAATTTTTTTTGAAGAGACCTGATGGACAAGTTCTGGCCAAATTTCAGAGCGAGCCAGAAGTAAACACTGAGGTTTGTATTGTTTGAGGAAAGATGCAATAGGACCTGGCAAATCCCAGGGAAGAGGTTGAGAAAAATCAACAAGTGGGTTTTTTTCTATTTGAGATTTGTAGGAGGTGGTAAAGTAGGTCACAAGAATGGAGTGAAGAGGGTATTTTTCTTTTAAAATTTTTATAACCGGTTTGGCATACTCAAACTCTCCTGAAGAACAGTG
>RFKI01000324.1 GCA_003694355.1 Bdellovibrio sp. | reverse complement strand
TTAACTTTGTAAAAACATAGCTTTTTAGAGTACCTTGAAAACTTAAAGTCCAACTTGGAGCTAATAAGAGACCTACAAAAGAAGTTTTAGACAATATATGTTGAATCGTTGAGCCTATGGAAAGTAGATGAGGAGCTAATACTTCCCCGTTATCAGCAATATCATATTGATAAAAAGAATACGTGTATTGAATAAAATCATTAAATTTTAGTCTTTTAAAAGAATGACCGAGGCTTAATTGTAGAGAGGAGCTACCCTGAAAGTCTTTGTTGATTGCACTTTGACTTGCAGGAACAGTAAATAAGGCTGAAACTTTTAAAAAATCTAGAGAGCTTTTGGAAAAAGCATAAGATGCACCTACAGAGGGGTTTTGCCAATCTCCAGATGAACTATTGTTATTCAAATTGTAACTGTAGTTTTGAAGCCGAGAAACATTCAGCATCCATTGTAAGCGAGAGTTTAAAGGCTGGTATAGAGATAAGGTATAAATACCATAAAAATTTGTAGTGTTTTCTGAAGTTTTATAAGCTAAGGTATTGATATCAAAAGACAGGTCTGCTGAAGCTTTCATATTGAATGAGAAAAGCAAAAAAATCCCTATGGCTAACTTAAATAGAGGTGTTTTCAAACAATGAGGGAAATAGAACTTTTCTTCCATAAAGCTTTACTTTTGCAAAAACAAAACCAGGACCCCAGAAATTTGATTTGTAACTATATGTAATCATTATGTATTTTAAAGCTTAAGAAGAGGGGGCAAGGAGAGATAAAATGATCTGGACAACTTTTGTCACTAAAAGTCCCCTTCTTTGTCTTTTAAGGAGAGAGGGCCAGTAATGAAAATAACAACATTTTTTATTGATTAAGGAGAACTTTGAAGAAAATCATAAACTACAATTCCAACGCCGCTTCCGAGTCCTACGAGAAAAAGGTTCGGAGCTATTTTGTAACGGACTTTTTGCCCAATGGTGGTTTTATTGGTCCAGTCTTGAAAGCGCTGAACTGTAGTTTTAACCATTTTGGAGTGGTCGATAATTTTTCCTATGACATGAGAATTGTCTGTCCAGTCAGCATCAATTATTGATCGAATTAATGTAGAAGTAGAAAGAGCCGCCATGCCTCCCAAGATAATGGATGAAGAAAGACTTTTGAAACTTGGACCCAATATTCCATCAAAAGAAATAGAGTCAACGCCTTTAAGGAGATAGTAACAGCTTCCTGCAAAAAGACTTCCTCTAACCATTCCTTGTCCGACAGCAGTCTTTGTTTTTTCTAGAGTTCTCCAAAATCCATGGTAACTTTTTGTTTCTATAGGACCTCCAAAAAACCAAGAACCATTAATGCGAATGAGAATTCCTAGAATAGCGCCTCCCACAAGAACGCTCCCAAGGGTTTTAAAGTCATTGGAATGAATATTGTCTTGAAGCCTACTTTCTAAAAAAGAAAGATTTTCCTCAGAAACACCTATCCAATTCAAGCCTTTCCAAAGGTAGCCCTCATTATTTTGATGAGTCTCATTAGGGATATCATCTGTGTTTGTTATGAAAGGTTGTTCTTCAATTTGAGGGCTAAGAGAAAAAGGAGGAGGTGTTTTGGGGCGTTCCTTGTATTCTCGTGTGCCACAAGAAGATAGGACAAAAGTGAATATAAGAATAAATGAAAGGTGTTTTTTCTTATTTCTTTTCATTTTTCTCCTCCGAAGAGATTGTTGTTTTTTCTTCTTGAGAGAAGTATTGAGGATTTTGGGATCGTGTTACAAAATGACCAGGCTTGATAATTTCCCAAATGTAGCGTTTAGAAATAATTTGGTTTTCTCCACTTTCGGGAAGTAAATAACGTTTTCTAAAAACAGGGTAAACCCATTTTGTGTTATCATCTAGAGAAATAGCTAATTTTCCAATTTGTTTTTCATCGAGAAGATAGACTCGACCCCAATCTTCATTTTTTAATTTCAATTGTTGACTTAAAGATGAAGGGAGATTTTGAGGGTCACAAAGCCGATAACGGGCATAACGGCCTGAGATATCTACTTTTAGCTTTTCCATTTCTTGATAATGCCAATAAAGGACACCTCCTGTGACTAAAGAAAAAATTAATGAAGTGATAATTGTATTTTGAGTTTCATACTGTCTATATTCTCCATGATGAACAAATTGATAGCCAACACCAGCTCCAACAACAGCACCAGCTAGCATACCTCCAGCAATTTTTTTAGAAATAGAAGAACACCCAGAAAAAATGAGAGAATGAGTGAGTAATAAAAGTACAATAAGAATGGGGCTTTTTTTCTTTAGAGCGATCACCTTAAGCCTCCTGAATCTTGGTTTATTGTATAACTGCGAGTTAAGGCCACAAAAATAGGTTCTCCAGCAGGGACTACCACATATTCAATAGCGCGATTTTGGATATCTCTTAATATATCTTCAGCTACTTGAAATGCGGATGTACTTAGACCAGATAAAATTTGATTACTTAGACTAGGTTTAGGCTGTGAACCAAGAGTTGTTACTTCTCTTTCCATAGCTGCATCAGAAAATCCACTTAAAAATCCAAAGGCCAAAGCTGTTCCATAGGTTTGAAGCTTGTCTGAAAAGTAAAGGCCATCTATTTCTGGTAAAGCATTTCTTGAAAGAGCAAGAGCACTTATCTTTGTTTCTTTGCCGTTGGGGAGAACAAGTTTGTCAAACTCGACAATCACTCCTTTTAAAACCACATCGAGTCGAGAGTGTCCAATGAGTCTAGATCCTTTTAAAATACGCCTTTTCATATCCATGCGAAATTCATTTGTGACTTCAGCTATTACAAAAGTTTTTTGAACAGAAGTTTTGATGGGTGTAATAAGTTTTGCTTGGAAGACCGCTCCTGTTGGAATGTAGAGGTTTTCTTTTTTATGAGTAAGGGTTATAAAACCAGTTCCAGGATCATAATTAACGACTTTTATAGAAGGTCTGGAAGAAGAAGTGGAGTGAGAGGGATAAGGTGCTGAAGTTTTTCGAAATTGTTTTTTTCGTTTTTGGGTTCTCATTTTTGCCAACTCATCTTTTAGGAGCTGGGTTTCTTTTTGTAGTTGCATTAACTTCACGAGAGATTGAACCTCTTTTTCAGTTTTTATAGAAGATTTGTGAGAAATATTTTTATTTTCTTTCAATGAGAGAAAGTATAAAACTCCGAATAACAATCCAATGGTAATAACAGAAAGTCCCCCAATTATCTGGATTAACTTTCTTTTTTGGCGTTTCCATACTTCAGAAGCTTCTTTATCATTAAGTAGTTCATCTAAACTCATAAGACGCAAGTCCTTTCAAAAGTTTGTTTCACCTTCAATATGTAGTCAGCCTTTTCTTTTTCAACAAACCTTAACTCAAACATAAGTTGGTTATTGTTTTCAAAGAACACAAATAAATTTGTTTTAAAATTTTTGTCTAAAATTGATGCCAAATTTTGAGGAGAAGGAAGGTGTCCAGATGGTTTTCTAAAAAGATTAATTTCATTAGGTGTAAAGTAAGGAATAATGGCTAAACTTCGCGGAGTTAATTTATTTGTTTTGATGAGAAAATGTTTTTTGTCTGCATAGAGAGTGACGCGAGGACTTTGTTCGAAAACAATCTGTGTTGTAATTCCAAGGGCTAAATTGATTCGAGTAACTTTACATGAGTTTGCAGAAACCGTTCGAACTCCGTTTTTAGAAAAAGCGTTCAAACTAAAAAATAATATTGTGCAAAAAATAAATCCTCGCATTTTAGGTGTCTCCTCCACTAGATTCCTCAATAGAGGTTATTTCTTTTTGGGCCCTTTTAGACAAAGATAGTAAGTCTTTATTCGAAGGAGACTCTGAAAATAAAGAATCATTCTCCTTATAGAGAAAAGAACTTGATATGTAATGAGATGAAGCTGAAAGGGATGTCCTACCGTCTTCAGAAGAAGAGTCAAAAGCATGATTCTCTCCATTTAACTCTTTGAAAGAAGCTAGATTATAGCTTCTTTTCTTTTCTTCTTCTTTTATATTTTGAATTTGTCTTTCCAAATCATGCTTTTCATATAAAAGTTCAGAAACTTCATGCTGATGTTTGTAGCGCTTCCTGAACTCATTAATCATTAATAACCGGTGCTTAAATGCATCAAATCGATGAGGGTGTACAGGAATTCCTGCTGCAGAAAGGCTGGCTGAAGTCATTCGACCCAATAAGCTTAAGGCAATGATTCCCCCCCCCACCGTATGCCAGGAGGAAAAAAAGAGCTTCCCAAGTGATTCCCAAACTTTCGAGTGATAGAAGGAACAAAAAGAATCATGAGGCCTAAGATAATAGATAAAAAGAAAAAATTTTCCTTTGGATGAGGAGGAAAAGGTTTCCCGCTTACTATATCTGGCATAATAAAAGCGACAAATATGATTAAAGTCGTCTGCCACAGAAACAAAATGGTCACTTCAGCAATTAGCTCAAGAAAAGCTTCTATTTCGTCAAACAAAATTCCCTTAGCCATTATAAAAGGACCTAATACAGCATAGAAAAAGAAAAAAACAATATAAAAGGAATAAATGAGCCAATAAGAGAGGTTTGGAAGAAGCCGAGCTAATGATTCTACCGACCAAGAAAAAATATTGAATGGGGATTTTAAGGATACAAATCCAAATCCCTTCCATTCAATTTGGAAAACATCATGAACTAGAAAGGTATTAAATGCATCAACCAAACTCTTAAGTCCGATAATAAGAAAAGGCCAAGCTACGACAGCCGTGAGAATAATGGGGATATTCCATAATTTTTTTTCAAGGTCAGCATGTTCAAATCGTTTAAGAGCCATGATTCCTATTGAAAGAACAAGCATAAGAACCATTAACAGATAAGCAGGGCGAATAAGAAGGGATGAATCTAAAAGAAACCAGTTTGGTCTAAAACCAAAGGCTCTTGTTGTTATGGGGAAAACATCTACAAAATGAGGAGACGAAGTATTCATTTCAATCTCCTATTTTTTTCGTTTTGAATTTCTGATCCTCGAACAAGGATATTTAAAGGGTTTGATGTTGACTTTTGTAGTCTCATCAAGCGAAGTTCTTCCCTCATAGCTCGAACTGCAGCAATCAGTTCTGTTAATTGGGAAGATATTCGAGTATTGCTCTGCCAAGTTCCAAGCTGAGCTTCTGTTTGAACTTTTTGTAAAAAAACTGGACCTGCATTTTTTACAGACTGCTTAAGTT
>RFKI01000039.1 GCA_003694355.1 Bdellovibrio sp. | reverse complement strand
ATTGGAGATGGCATTCCATATTTCAGACAATGTTTCCGTGTACATAAGGATAAGTAAGGAATAACTCTTTATAAATATTGTTGTACATCGTTAGTAAATCCATGAAAGTTCACAACATCATAGCCGGAACTAGAGAAAAAAGTAGTTCTTATTACGAAGTTAAAAGTCCCTACGACGGGCAGGCAATAGGGTCGGCCCCTAAAACATCAACAGAAGAAGTAAGGAAAGCCATTACACAGTTGAAACTGCCGCCTATGCCAGCTTGGATGAGGGCGGATTTGTTGGAAAGCATTGCTATTGAACTTGAAAAGAATAAAGGTGCTTTCGCATCCATATTGGTTGCCGAGGTTGCAAAACCTTATGGCCTCGCCATCAAAGAGGTTGATGCTTGTATCCTGAGGTTGAGGTATGCTGCCGCAGAGGCAAGGCTTTTAGGAGAAAGCGCATATGTATCCGGCAATTGCTCTCCAGATAAGCAAGGGAAGGAGGCAATAGTAATAAAGGAGCCTGTTGGAGTTGTAAGTATAATAACACCTTTCAACTATCCAATGTTCTTGGCTGTTGCTAAAATGGCTCCGGCCTTGGCTGCAGGGAATGCTGTTGTAGTTAAGAGCTCCTCTCTATCTCCTCTATCAACGCTCAAGATAGCTGAGTTGTTTGCGAAGTATTTTGACGGGTCCATATCAGCAGTTAACCCGCTAGCTAATGACGGCAAGATGCTCTTGAGCTCTCACAAATCAATAAGTTTTGTTAGTTTCACGGGCTCTACAGAAGTAGGCCAAAAAATTAGCCAATTGGCAGGGGGCAAAAAACTCCTATTGGAACTCGGCGGGAAGGGCACTGCATTCGTTATGGAGGATGCAAATATAGAGAAGGCTGCCAAGGAAATAGTCAAGGGAGCGCTTACATTCTCAGGGCAGAGATGTGATGCAATAGCGAAGGTTGTTGTCCAACCAAGCAGGTATGAAGAGCTTGTTGAGAAGCTTCTTAGAGAGATGAGAGAGTACAAGTTGGGGGACCCTGCAGAACCTATGACCAAAGTAAGTTCTCTCATAAATGAGGAGGCAGTCAAGAGAGTCCATAACCTTGTTCAAGATGCGCTGGAAAAGGGAGCCAAGCTAGCAGTTGGGGGGATGTTCCAACACAACACATACCACCCAACCCTCCTCACAGAAGTGAATGAGAGCATGGACATAACTAAGAAGGAGGTCTTCGGCCCCGTCATAAGCATACAAGTGGCTGAGACAGAAGAGGAGATGGTTGGCATAGCCCGAGGGAGCGGTTATGGCCTTGATTCAGCGATATTTACAGAGGACTTAAGGAAAGCCATAGCCCTTGCAAGGAAACTCCCCGATGGCTCTGTAACGATAAATGGACACCCGAGCCACGGTATAGGGTATTTCAGTTATGGTGGCAATGGCCTCTCCGGATTGGGAAGAGAAGGAATAAAAAGAACATTTGAGGAAATGTTAAAGACAAAGACGATAATACTCGAGGGTCCATAGCTCAGCCTGGATAGAGCGCTCGGCTTCGGACCGAGTGGTCGGGGGTTCAAATCCCTCTGGGCCCATTCTTGTTCTCGTAATAAGTGCAACTAATTAGTGTTAACCCGACGAACAAAGTGAGTCGGGGGAGATTTGAAATCACGCAGGGGGTTCAAATCCCTCTGGGCCCGTCCGCTTTTTAGGAAAAAGCGGAACCAAAAACTCTCTTAT